>JAMCWV010000221.1 GCA_023481025.1 Gammaproteobacteria bacterium | reverse complement strand
TCCGCCAGCAGGATTTTTGGGAGCCGCATCGGGAGGATGCGATCATCCAGTGGATTACTGGTGGTCTGCTTTAGGGTTCCAGCCCATGCCTTCGAGATACATCATTGCGATGTAGTGGTCTTCGGCGTAGCGGCAGACGCTGTTTAAGCAGGCGCGGTAGTACAGCTCGCCGCGCTCGTTCTCCAGCTGATCCAATGTGTAGCCGTTGCCAAAATCAGTAGTGTTGACGACGCTCATTTGTTTTGGCGGCCGACGGTCATCTCAATTTGACGCACTCTGGTTTCAAGATCACTAAGTCTTTCTTTTGAGTCGTTCTTGAGTTCTTGGATATCAGCAGCCACAGTACCAACAGACTGGTCTAATTTGGCGACCTGCATAAAAAGACCGCCCAAACCTAAGACCGCTGCGGTCAGAAGAGCTGGAACGGCTTGGTTAAATGGATTGCTGGGTGGCGCTGCGCTACTAACTGCCTCTTCGTGGTGATCCATTGCGAGGCATACTGCCGACCTTTTCCCTAATTTAGCGCCCTTGGCCTCGTGTCTTCTTTCTGCCGTGATTAGGCAAGCTGTTTTGCCCTTGACCCTGCCGAGTCTTTTTCGGTTTGCCGGCTTGATGCTCGACACGCCCCAAGGCAGTCTTAGATTTTGCCGCCATCAGTTAGCACCAGGCTTAAGTGGCCACTGTACGTTCCACGGGAAACCATCTTGCTGGGGCACCATGCGCAGGTTTTCGCGGTAGAACGCCCACGCAGCGTGTGCCTCTGGATCTAACGGGCTATCTGTTAGCTGCGTCCAGTCACAATCAGCAAGGCGCTGGTTACGGTCTGCGCGAACGGCTTTGGCTTGCTCAGCATCCTTGGCGAAACAGTAAGCCTCGTACTGCTCAGACGCGGTATGCACCACGCCATCGGGATCGGTGTAATCCTGGAAGACGGGACCGGCGATGTAGTGCGTGAACCACTGGCCGTTGATCTGAACCACGCCGTCGCGCTGGCTGTACTGATACGGCGGGATGGTGGTTGCCTGCGGACCCTCAAGTACGGGGTCGTAGCCGAAGCTGTCGATTAGCTCGGGTGTCAGGACCGGCGGGAAACTGGTGTTACGGTGCTCAGCACGAAACTGAGACTCGGTAACAACAATGCCGTTGGTGCGGTTGCGGAGTTCCATAGTTATGCGATGGCGAGATAGATGAAGCTGCCACCATTGGCATTGATGGCGGCAGGGGCAGTGGAGCTGATCTCAAAGCCAGAGTTCAGCGGGTCGATGTAGTCGGTATTGGTGACTTCTGCTGCGCTGGAGTTGATCAGAAGGTATGGGTCGTTACCGCTGATGATGCCGCGTGCAGTGTCCCAGACGTACCAGTCGCCAGTACTATCGGTGCGCTTGATTAGAACGAAGCGTGCGCCGGCTGTAAAGCCGCAGTCGATTTGTTTGGTGGTGCCGCTGCCGGTGTAATTTCCCACCTTTGAGACGCCAGGGCAGGAGGCGAAGAGGTAGGCGATGTAGGTGGCGCCACTAGCATTGGCTTCGTTAGTAAATCCCACTGAAAACTGAGTGGACGTAGGGATCGTGTTCGCCCATGCAAAACCACCTGAAACCCACCCATCATTTGTATTGAGGAACATCGTTCCATATTCGGGCTGATTCCCGCCTGTTGTTGGGAAGAACTTCTGATATACAGGCCACCTTGTTGATGTCGCCGATCTCGACTTAAGAATTATCATCTCTGGCGCAACGCCTAGATTGTGCGAAATTGCAGTCCCAAAAGTCCCCGTTCCCGTATACGCCACCACATCAAAGAAGCCGGGGGCGCGGCGGAATGACCAGTAAGCAGTTGATCCACCACTTGTATAAGAAGGGATGTCAAAACCAGTGTTACTCCAATCTCTTGTGTATTGAGTTGTGGTTTGCTCAGCGTCCGTTGAGTAACTGTAAAGATAAGGCTTGGTTTCATTTACGTTTTGAGTGCTTACACCTCGCAAACGATCTGACCAATAGGCTCCACCACCATAAACTTGTGAATCTACGATTTGCAAATCAATCGGAAAATTAGTCGTGATAACTGTTCCGGTTGAAGCTGCTGAAGTTGTAGCATTAAACACCTTCGTCGCATCGGTGGGCGTCTTCATCGGCCCGCGTCGGATGGCGATGTAGATGTAGGTGACGCCGCTTTCGTTAATTACTTGGCTAACATTATTTAGCGTAAAACCAGTAGCGGTTGGATTAATATAGTCGGACGTTGCTCCTGATTCGGCAAGGCTTGAATTTGCATAGAAATATGGATCACCGTCCCCAACAGCCATACCTCTCATGTTGTCAAACATAAACCAACTCGTATATGCCGCGCTGCTAGCGTTTTTCACCATCACCCACTGAGGTTCAAACCCGAGGGTAACCGCAAGGCCAGGTGTCCCCGTACCCGTATAGCTCCCACAGCTCACAATATTGTCATTCCCGCTATCGCCAAACCCGCCAGCGTCGTGCGCGAATAGGTAGGCGACGTAGATGGCGCCGTTGATGTTGGTGTCAGTAGCTGCACCGTAAACAGTGAAGTTTGTGCTGCTGACGCCCCAAACTTGTGAGCCAAGCGTTTGCTGGGCGCTTGTTTGATTGAGCTGGATGTAGTAGTTAGTGCTCGTCAGGCCACGGTGATAACACTGCCACTGCCCTGTAGAATCTGTGCGTTTGACAATTAGAAAACCAGGCGTGCTGCCAAGATTGTGACTGATGGTTTTACTTGCATTACCATCCCCGACATAAGTCACCACATCAAAGAACTTCGCGGCCTTGCGGAAGGTCCAGGAGGCAAGCGTTTGACTGCTACCATTTGACTGAGCATTAGAACCAACAGTAAATCCGTTTGAATTAAATGAGGTTACATCAGCAAAGGTAGATTGCTGGCTGGTCGTTAAGTTTGTCGACAGAAGCTGGCCAGTTCCGCGCAGGGTATCCATTAAAATATTATCGTAATTAATGCTTCGAGTTTTAATCCAAACCAACCCGCCCTTACCGCTCAGATCAATCCCATTCGTGATCGTCTGCGTGCTGCCGTTGCCGGTGTAAAGCCACGTGCTGAATACATCCTCGACGTAGAGTTTGGCTGGGCCTGCAGCAGTTGCAGCAGTGGCAGCAGATAGTGCTTTAGCGAAGTTCTTTGA
>JAMCWV010000032.1 GCA_023481025.1 Gammaproteobacteria bacterium | reverse complement strand
GCACATTGCTGACACTTGTCCGAAAGCTTTAGTCGGTATTATCACCAACCCAGTGAACACCACAGTTGCGATTGCGGCAGAAGTCCTGAAAGCGAAAGGCGTCTACGACAAGAACCGTTTATTCGGGGTGACCACGCTTGACGTTATTCGTGCCGAAACCTTTGTTGGCGAATTGAAAGGTTTGAACCCAGCAGAACTTCACGTACCCGTGATCGGCGGCCACAGCGGCACCACAATCCTGCCTTTACTGTCACAAGTTGAAGGGGTTGAGTTCACCCAAGAAGAAATCGAATCACTGACCCACCGTATCCAAAACGCCGGTACTGAAGTCGTTGAGGCGAAAGCCGGCGGTGGCTCTGCAACCCTGTCTATGGGTCAAGCCGCAGCACGTTTCTGCTTCTCATTAGTGAAAGGCCTGCAGGGCGAAGCCGTGACTGAATACGCTTACGTTGAAGGTGACGGTAGCGACGCTCAGTACTTTGCTCAAGCAGTTCGCTTAGGTAAGAATGGTGTGGAAGAAATCCTGCCATACGGCGAACTTAGCGACTTTGAAGCAAAAGCGAAAGCTGACATGCTCGACGGCCTGAAGAAAGACATCCAAATGGGTATCGACTTCGCCAACCAGTAAGCTTTGTCGCTTGTGAAAAAACCGCGCTCGGTGCTAAGCCAGTGCGGTTTTTTTGTGCGTGAGTTTTTGTTGCAAAAACGTCCAGTAGTGCTACATTAAAGCGGTCTTTAAAAAGTTCTTTTGAGGCCTGTTATGAAAACTGAAACGGTGACTTATTTGAAAGAGAATGCAAATTCATTGGAACTCAATGAAACCTTGCTCGTGACAAAAAAGGGTAAACCAGCATACGTGGTGCAGTCTTATGCCGACTATGAGTTTCAGCAAGAGACTTTGGCACTTCTGAAGTTGTTAAAATTGTCGGAGAAATCGGTAAACGAAAAAGGACTGACGCTCGATGAAGCCTTTGAGTGAAGGGTATACGATTACCGCGTCGCACGTTTTTAAACTGTCTGTTATACGTTTTCGTAGCTTTCTTGAGTGCCAATATTCAGCAGCGTATGCAGACGAGATCATCACGGCCATCAAAGCGAACGTTGCACGGACATTACCGACCAATCCATATCTGGCTCCAATTAGTGAACGTCTGTTAAATTTGGGCGTTGCTGACTATCGGCAGTGGCTGATTGATGATTTCAATCTTGTGTTTTATCGTGTCGATGAGGTCAATCAGCGCATTGAACTTCTAGCGCTGATGTCTGCAAAACAAAGCATTCGCAAGTTGCTTTTTGAAGTCAACCTTCTTATTTAATCGGTTTGAATAAACGATGAAGCATTTACCCTTACTCGGAGTACTTAGTGCAGTTTTGCTGTTTTGGTGGAGCGCTGGCTTGTATCCGGGCGGCACGCGGCTTGACCCAACGACGGTGGGTTATAGCTGGAGCGAAAATACCATTTCCGCTTTATTTCAGCCTTATGCGGTGAACCAAGAGCCGAATCCTGCCCGGTGGTTTGCCACGTTTGCGGTATTTTTGTTTTGTCTAAGTCTTGCGGCTGTTTTTCATTCGGTTGCGAATGCAGCACAGCAGTGGTCACGGCGAGTATATGCCGGGAAAGAGAGCCGCCATGGGCGGATCATTCGCATTGCGGGTCTTGCTACGGCAGCGTTTGCGTTTTTGGTGACAACGCCGCTGCACCACATCAAAGTGACCATGGCTTTCCTATTCTTTTTGGTGACCGCAGTTACGCTAATGCATTGGCTACAACAGGCGCGGGCGCATGGATTGTTTTTACTGGGGTTGTTGGCGTTGACGCTGCCGGTCGTCAATGCGATTCTGTTTTACGGCCAAATTGGCTATGAATGGCTGCCGCCAATACAAAAAGCCGGCAAACTGGTTGCCGGCATTTGGTTATTTGCGATTTATTACGGCCTCTCTGTGCGCACTGACCGTGCCTGGCCAAGGCCTGCAGACGACTAGCTAGGCGTGCAAGGGAGTCCTCAACGCGCAAGGAAGTCCTTAACGCGCAAAGAAGTCCTTAACGCGCAAAGAAGTCCTTAAGCGACGCGCTCGACAGCTAAATTTGCTAACGCTTTCAACGCTTCTTTGTAGTCGCTATCAGGAAAGCCTGCGAGTGCTTCAATCGCAAGATCACGTTGCTCAAGTGCCTTATTGCGGGTGTACTCGAGTGCTTTGGTGTCTTGCATGATGGTGAGGATCGGCTCCAGAGCATCGCGGCGACCACCTTCTTCAATAGCGCTACGAATTAACTCGGCGTTTTCGTCCGTTGTGTTCCACATCGCATACAGCAAAGGCAGTGTCGGCTTACCTTCCGCAAGGTCGTCACCAGCGTCTTTGCCCATGGTTTCGGCATTGGACGTGTAGTCGAGGAGGTCATCGACGAGTTGGAATGCATTGCCTAAATAGCGACCGTAATCAGCCGCGGCTTGCTCAACCTCAGCGGACTCGCCGGCTAAGACTGCCGCCAATTGCGTTGCGGCCTCAAACAACTTTGCGGTTTTGCTATAAATCACTTGGAAGTAGGAGGTTTCTGTCGTGCTTGGGTCGTTGCAGTTCATGAGCTGCAAAACTTCGCCTTCAGCGATGACGTTGGTGGCATCGGCAAGGACTTCAAGCACGCGCATGCTTTCGGTTTTGACCATAAGTTGAAATGCGCGAGTGTATAAAAAATCACCAACGAGTACGCTTGCTTCGTTACCAAACAGGGCATTGGCGGTGTCACGACCACGGCGGGTCATCGACTCATCAACGACGTCGTCATGTAAGAGCGTTGCAGTATGGATAAATTCGACAATCGCGGCCAGCAAATGATGCTTGTCGCCTTCATAGCCAAGCGCCCGTGCAGCAAGCACCGCTAATTGAGGGCGCAAGCGCTTGCCGCCGCTATTAATAATGTAAAAACCAAGCTGGTTGATGAGAGCAACGTCCGAGTTTAACTGTGCTGTGATGATGGTATTCACAGCGTCCATATCGGCTTGATTGAGGGCGCGTACAGCAGCTAAATCCATGGTATAATCGGCTCGTCTTTACAGATAATTTGCGGCTGATTTTACCTGAATTAAAAATTTCTGCCAGATTTCTTCGCCTTTGATCATTTTTTGACTTTTTACTTGCGTTGCGATCTGTTTTTCCGTAAA
>JAMCWV010000198.1 GCA_023481025.1 Gammaproteobacteria bacterium | reverse complement strand
AGCTATATTCCGATGGCTCAGGTAGTCAATGACATGCCCTTGGTGTGGGAAGACAATTTGATTAAACGCCGGGACCGCAAACGTACACTGACGGTGATGGCGGACCCTGATTTACTGGGTGATGAAACCGCAGCAGTGGTGCAACGGCGGGTGCAACCGTTAATTGAAGCCATTGAACTGCCTACGGGGTATCGCCTGGAATGGGGCGGTGAACTTGAGGCATCGAGCAATGCTCAGGCGGCGCTATTTACCTCGTTGCCGCTGGGGTACCTGGTGATGTTCGTGATTACCGTACTGCTGTTTAATTCGGCGCGCAAAGCGGCCGTGGTGTGGACGACTGTACCCCTGTCGATTATCGGGGTGAGCTTTGGTTTGTTAATTACCGGCCAGCCGTTCAGCTTTATGGCGTTGCTTGGCTTGCTTAGCCTGACCGGGATGCTGATTAAAAATGGGGTGGTGTTGCTGGAGCAAATCAAAGCTGAAGAAGACGCTGGCAAGGTTGGTATCACAGCGCTATTTGACGCATCAATCAGCCGCGTACGCCCGGTGAGCATGGCCGCCGTGACCACCATCCTCGGCATGATCCCGCTGCTCTTTGACGAGTTCTTCGCCGCCATGGCGGTCACCATTATGTTCGGCCTCGGCTTCGCCACCCTGCTGACCCTAATCGTCGTGCCGGTAATGTATTCACTGGTCATGCGCGTGCGCCAGGTAAACTGACCTGGCGCTGCGTAACGTCAGGTAAACTGACCTGGCGCTGCGTAACGTCAGGCATTCGGGAAATGCCTGGCTCTCGCGGGCCATGGCATATGCCTTATTGGGGACGCCGTAAATACGTCCCTGTAGGCTCGGCTCGCGCATCCATGCGCTCGACGCCCCAATAACGCAACATGCCATACCCCGCACGCCAGGCGTCCACATTGGAATCTGCCGATCGCACGACACACATAAAGGTCAGGCTTCGTCCGCGTCACGCAGTGATGACGCCGAGCGATGGTTAACGGCAGGCGCAGCGGGCCATCCGGCGCATTACCACACCCAGTGGCGCATGCGCAGCAGCAGTAGCTCGCTACGGCTGAGGTCGCGGCGCTCTTCGATGACGTCGCTCAGCAACGCTGGCACGTCGGTAATAATGCCATCGACGCCCATGTCGATAAAACGGTGCATGTCGCGGCGGGTATTAACGGTCCACACATGCAGCTCATAGTCGCCACTGCGCGCCGCTCGGATCTGCCTTGGTGACACCAGCGCATCACGTAAACTCAGCGCATCATAAGACTGTGAGCCTAAACTGCCTATCGCTGTGTGAACCAGTAAACCCGTGCGAATATCAGGCTCCAACTCAAGCACCTGGTTCAGCACCCTTGGCGAGAGCGCCGCAATGATGGTCTCATCAACAAAATCCAGACGTTGGAGTTCGGCCACGGTGTCCGCAACCAAATCAGGCATCGCCGCCGCGGTTTTGACTTCCAGATACAATTGCGCGCGCCCGCGCATCAATTCAATACCTTCAGCCAGGGTGGGCACTCGCTCACCGCTGAACGCCAGTGAAAACCAGCTCCCCGCGTCCAGCGTTGCCAGCTCCGCATAATCAATGTCCCAAATCGCCCGGCGGTCCCCTGCCACGCGCAGTAAATCCCGATCATGAATCAGCACTAATTGACCGTCCGCTGTCTGCTGCACGTCCAGCTCAATATGTGTTGCCCCCTGGGCTATCGCCTCTTCAATGGCGGCGAGCGAATTCTCTGGTGCGTCCCAGGACGCCCCGCGATGGGCAATATTGTGCACTTGCTCTTGCGTATCAAAACTCTGCGCAATAAAGGTCAACTGACCAATGGCCAGTAATGCCAGTGCAAGCTCAAACGCCCAGGCTAACGGTGCGGTAACTCTGGGCTCTAATTCTTTAAATGGGGCTGGCTTATGCCCGCAGCAACGCAAATAAAGCTTCAACAACAACAAGCTATTCGCGCCAATGGCAAAGAACGACAATGCCACCGCCAGCAACACATAGCTGACAATCAGTAACCCCATCAGCACCACTTGTACCGCCGCGGGGCCTGGCAACCAAGCCATTAACGCTGCACCAAGTAAGTCAAACGTAAGCGTGAATAAAACAGGCAGTGACAACGTCACCAAACCCACCATTAAGATAATCCGCGCCACCCGAAAGCGAGCGCCTTTGACCAACTGCCAGCTGCGCGCCAACGCCGCTCGGGGTTTCATGCCATCCAGCAGCATCGCCGGCAAAGCCATCGACCAACTGGTGTATAGCAAACCGTTGCCAAGTAAAATGGCGATGAACAGCATGCTGGCTAGTGGTAGAAAGTAGAATAGTTCGGTGGGGTAAGCGTTGACCACGTAGTAAATGTCGTAGCCACCGAGTAGCCATTGGAAGGTCACAATGAGCAGAGCCAGACTTGGCGCTGCCAGCAGTAAATGGCAAACCACCTGCATTGCCGCGAGTTTAAATATCTTGCTGAAGCGCTTTAATACCAGCCACAACGCGTTGCTCGCAGTATGGAATTGATCATCTATGTCCCGCGCCGCGATCAGCATCATCCCTGCAGACTGGAAAAACACCAAAAAGGCAAAGAATGACCCTGAAACGATCACCCAGGCAAGGCCTGTGGGGGTGAGTAAAAACCGCACCAAATCTTCATTACCCACCATAGTATAACCACTCAGCTCAACTAGACCCGCTAGCATCCAGGCGGACAACGGGCTTAACGCTAACAGTGCGAGCAAAGAGAAATATAGATGGTACGCGAGCATCGGCCGCTTATGGTATTTCATAGCGGCCCACACTTGGGCGGCGATATCGCGGATCAGTAGCATAGACAAATGATAACCTAGCCCTTAAAAGCCCAACGGAATGCTAAAGCTGAAGAAACCTATCAGCAACAGGATCCAGACCCCGAGGAAGGCCATTGAATATGGCAGCATCATCGCAATCATGTCACCGAAACTAAGCTCTGGTTTGTATTTGCGCATAAATGCCAGAATGATGCCGGCGTAGCTCATCATTGGCGTAATGATGTTCGTTGCCGAGTCCGCAACCCTATAGGCTGCAGCGACCAGATCAGGGGTCATCTGGGGGTTGACCATGTACAGCATCGGAATAAAAATCGGCCCCAGCAACATCCATTTCGACGTTAACCCACCCACAAAAATATTAATCACGGCA
>JAMCWV010000216.1:1130-3189 GCA_023481025.1 Gammaproteobacteria bacterium | reverse complement strand
TGTTGATCCCAGCATGGGGAACCGGTGAAGGTGCGGTCTATCGTGTCGACGAAGCGCGTATCTACAATCCGAGTGCAGGTGACAATGGCGATGGTTTAACCGTCTTTGCGAACAACGTTGCTGCAGGCTGGTCATTGTGGGATTGCTGTGCGGGTACGCAACCGCAAATCGTCACCGAAGATCCGCCATACGGCGCGGTAGCCCAGTTTGAAATTCCAGGCTGGCCAGAAACGGTACTGGGCTTCTTAGCCGACGAAGGCGTGTCGTATGACGCTTCTAGCCTGCTTGCGAACGGTGCAATTTCGTTCGATATGCGCATTGTCGAGCAGCCGATTGCCGGCGAAACAGACTGGTTCTTTAAAGTCGAGTCGACGGGTGCAGAAACCGATGTCGAGCTGCCATTGTCAGCAGGCAATTTCGGTCAGACGCCGGTCACTGGCGAGTGGGCGAACTATGTGTTCTCGCTGCAAGACTTGTTCGACGCAGGCTTAGATCTCAGTGATATCAATGTCATCATGGTCTTCCCAGCTTGGGGCTCAGGCCAGGGCACTGTGTATCAGATCGACAATGTCAAAATTGCCAATTTCTAATGCGTGCAGCGCAAAAACGGAAAATAAGATTATGAAAACAACAACGTTTATGAAAAGCCCTGTCGCAGTTGCTGTCTCTTTAGTATTAACAGCTGGATTGGCGACACCGCTCTATGCTCAGGAGTCAGAAGAGCAAAACGAGCAGGACACTGAGCGTGCGGAAACGTATGAAGTCATTGAAGTACGCGGGATCCTCGGTAGCTTAGCGCGTTCGACACAGTTTAAGCGCAATTCAAGTGGTGTCGTTGACGTCATTTCAGCTGAGGAAATGGGGAAATTTCCCGATACCAACTTAGCTGAATCATTGCAACGGATTACCGGTGTTGCAGTGAGTCGCGTCAACGGTGAGGGTAGCCAAATCACCGTGCGTGGCTTCGGTCCTGAGTTTAATATGATTACGCTGAACGGCCGGCAGATGCCGGGTACTGGTTATAGCCGTGCGTACAACCTCGAGAACTTATCATCGGAAGGTGTGAGCGCCCTTGAGGTTTACAAAACTGCTCGTGCGGGTACGCCAAGCGGTGGTTTAGGAGCGACGGTCAATATCGTCACCACTCGACCTTTAGAGCGCCCGGGTCGCCAGTTTGCCATGTCGTTGAAAGGTCTGCATGACTCATCGGTGGCCAGCGGCGACACGGTCACACCTGAGTTTGCTACGGTATTTAGCGAGACCTTCGCCGATGATCGTATTGGTGTCGCGGTGTCGTTCTCCCAGTACCGCCGTGATTTCCAAATTCAACAAGCCAACGTGCAAGGCTGGCAGGCCAATGTGCCGTTACCGACATTAGCCGGTGACCTTGCCATTGACCCGCGCCCGCTCGATGGCGACGGCAACCGGATTGGTAACCATTTCTTCCCGAAAGACATGAACTACAGCATTGCTGACCATCAGCAAGAGCGAACGAATGGGCAGATTACCTTGCAGTTCGAACCGGTTGATAACTTCGTGATTACCACCGACTACACCGCAAGCCGTAACCTTGTCGGTCGCGAGTCGTTCGGTTGGGGGATCTGGAACGAATTTGGTGGCAACATTAATGCCTACGAACTCGATGCTAACGGTACTGCTTTGTTTGCGGATATCGGTGGCAACGACGGCTCGTTTACTGCCGAAAAAGGCACGACTGAAGTCAAAGCACGCTCGATTGGTATCAACTTAGCTTACGAGCTCAATGACACGTGGAGCTTCTGGTTCGACGCCCATGACTCGCAAAGCGAAACCGATGACGGTGCCGATCCGGGCAGCGGCATGTTTAGCCAAGTGATTCTCGGCTCAGACCAACTGCGCTCGAAAGTCTATGATTATCGCAACGGTGAAATTCCACAGATGATGATCAACTGGAGCAACGGCACCAATGTGTTGGCGCCAAGCGAAATCGACTCGAATTTCAGTCAGTTTTTCCATCGTCCGGGTAAGTCCACCGTGCGTCAGTTCCAAGGGCGGACGAACTGGTACACCAACGGCAAGT
>JAMCWV010000216.1:0-1120 GCA_023481025.1 Gammaproteobacteria bacterium | reverse complement strand
CAAGGTCGCACCAATTGGTATAACAATGGCACCTTTACCGATTCACTGGTGCAAATTACCGGCGGCGTGTCGTATACCGATCAAGACATGGGTGGCTATGAGGCGTGGAGTGGTCTGCGTGGTGGGCCTGGCTTTAACCCCGCATTCACGTTTATTTTCCCAGACAGTATCTTTAATCGCGTTGGCACCGGTAGCTTCCTTAATCAGCTCGCGGGCGGAGGTAATGACCTGTGGACGAATTATTACTACACCTTCGATTTTGACGAAGTGGTCGCACGGCAACAAGCCTATTTGACCCGTGAGTTAATGGGTGACGATGTTTACTTGGCCGACCCGTATATCGATGGGATCAACAGCGAAAGTTATGTCACTGAACAAACCACCGCTGTCTTTATTCAATCGGACTGGGAATTTGCGGTCAACAATTATCCCGTGCAAGTGAACGCTGGCTTACGTTATGAAACCACAGATGTCACCAGCCAGGTTCGTCAGCGTGTTGAGCGCCAAGTCAACTGGGTGAGTGCTTCGGAATGGATCATGCAATACGAGCCACAAGATCAAGCGACATTCTTAACCATGACCGGTAGTCACGATGTCTTGCTACCGAATTTGGATGTCAAAGTCGACTTAAATGATCAGTTAGTTGGCCGTTTTTCGATTGGCCAAACCATCGCCCGTGCGCCTTTAGGTGATTTGGCCGGTGGCCGTTCCTTGAGCGGCAGTCCACGTCCCGGCTCACGCTCTGGTGGCCAAGGGAATACCAACTTGCAGCCATTCAAGTCGACCAATCTCGACTTAGCGCTTGAGTATTATTACGCGCCAAACAGTTACGCTGCGATTGGTTACTTCGTCAAAGACGTGGACAACTTCGTTCAACGTACGATTACCGAAGTAACGATTGACGGTTTACGTGACATTTTTGACGGCCCGCGTTACCGCCAAGCGGTAGCGTCGTTGGAAGCGCGTGGCGAGCAAGCGACAAGTACAAATATCTTCCAAGAAATGCTCGACCTAGGTTTTGGTAATGCCAATGGTGTAATTGAGCCAAATGCTGATGATCCATTGATGGTTTGGCAGTTGTCACAACCGACCAATACCGACAGTAAACGAGTACAAGGCA
>JAMCWV010000192.1 GCA_023481025.1 Gammaproteobacteria bacterium | reverse complement strand
CTTTGTTGGCGCCGGTTTCGTTATCGGTATTCGCCTTGTCAGTGAGTGGTTCCCTGCTCATCAAGTCGGTACCGCCGAAGGCATTTATGGTGGCTGGGGTAACTTTGGTTCCGCTGCCGCGGCCATGACCCTCCCTGCGCTCGCACTGGCATTTGGTGGTGACGACGGCTGGCGTTATGCCATTGCTCTCGTTGGTATTTTATGTGGTATCTACGGCCTCGTTTTCTACAAATTAGCGCGCAATACCCCGAAAGGATCCATTTACTTTAAACCGAAAAAATCGGGCGCCATGCTAGTCTCTTCATGGGGCGCATTATGGGCGCTCATTCTCATGAACATCCCCATGTATTTGGCACTTGGCTTACTCGCTTGGCGCTTAGCCCCAGGTGGTGTCAATCTCTTCTCAGCAACCACGATGTACATATTCTGGGCGATTCTAATCGCCGTTTTTCTTTACCATACGTGGCAAACTTGGGTGATTAACGCTGAGCATTTGCGTGACGGCGTGCCTGAGCTCGAGAAGTTCTCGTTCAAACAAGTCGGTATCCTTAATATCGCTTATTTTGCTACCTTCGGTTCTGAACTGGCAGTCGTCTCTATGCTGCCGCTTTACTTCTTACAAACCTTTGAGGGTCTTAATCCCGTAACCGCAGGCTTGTTAGCGTCTGGCTTTGCCTTCATGAATTTAGTTTCACGACCCATGGGTGGTTGGTTCTCTGACCGTTATGGGCGCCGTCGCACGCTGATCATCATGATTTCCGGCTTAGCTGTTGGTTATTTTATGATGGGGCTAATCGATAGCAATTGGTGGATTTTAATAGCGGTACTGGTCACCATGGCCTGCTCTTTCTTTGTTCAAGCGGGCGAAGGTGCTGTTTTTGCCATGATTCCGCTAATCAAGCGTTCGATGACTGGGCAAATCGCCGGCATGGCTGGCGCTTATGGTAACGTTGGTGCGGTGGTGTACTTGACCGTACTCAGCTTTGTTTCCTACAGTGTGTTTTTCTATGTCATTGCAGCTTCGGCACTTATTGGTCTAATTGCCGTGTTCTTTATGGACAACCCCAAAGGCCACATTGCCGAAGTTATGCCCGATGGCACGGTTCACACCATTGAGGTAGGCCATAAATAAATGGATAGTCAGGCACCAATAACGGGGCCGGAGCAATCGCAGCAACTTAAGCTCGATTTCTACGTCCTCTGCAACGAAGGTGGTAAACACGGCAATGAAGATGCAGCCGCCGCCTTGGTGCCTGAAACTAGCCATTTACTTACCTACAAAGGCGCTATTTTCGCCGTCGCCGACGGTGTCAGTAGCGCCGAAGCGGGGCAAGAAGCCAGCACCACTGCAGTGCGTACGTTTATTCAAGACTATCCGAAAACGCCCGACACTTGGTCAGTTAGTCATAGTGCTGGTCAGGTACTGTCGACCATTAATTTGCGTTTGTATCGGCACAGCCATGCCTTTGCCAATGAAATGAAAGGTCAGCTGTGCACGTTTAGCACGGCAATTATTAAGTCGCATTCAGCGCATATTTTTCATGTCGGAGACAGCCGGGTGTATCACTGGCGGCAAGGCCGATGCGAGCAACTCACTCAAGACCATACAGCTCAACTCACCCAAGAACGGCATTTCCTCGCCCGCGCACTGGGAATGGACAGCAATCTCCAGCTCGACCACCAACGAATTAACCTCGAAACCAATGACAAGCTTTTATTGAGCTCCGACGGACTCCACGAGTTTGTCAGTTTTGACGCTATTCAAGCGGCACTGAGTTCCAACCTGACCGCGCAAAATACAGTGCAAACCTTGTATGACCAAGCGCTGGCCAATGGTTGTGACGACAATATCAGTATCATTGTCGTACACGTCCAGCAGCTCCCGAATGAGAATATCGACGACTATCACGAGAAGCTGACGAAACTACCCTTTCCTCCGGCTTTTAGTCGGGGCATGAAAGTCGACGGCTATGAAGTCATGCGTGAGCTCTTTGCCAGCTCGCGCAGTCACCTTTATTTGGTGCGCGACAACGAAAGCGGGGCTGAAATGGTGATGAAAACCCCGTCAGAAAATTTCTCTGACGACACGGCCTATATTGAACGCTTTATCCGTGAAGAATGGATCGGCAGTCGGATTGAGAGCCCGTATGTGACCAAAATTATCCGCCAAAATCGGCCTCGCAGCTTTTTGTATTATTTAATGGAGTATGTGGAAGGTGTGAATATGGAACGTTGGTTGGAAATCAACCAACCCATTAAGCCAGCGCGAGCACTACATATTCTCGAGCAAGTTGCTGCTGGCCTGCAGGCTTTCCACGATTGCGAAGCCATTCATCAGGACTTAAAGCCAGGCAACATTATTATTCAGCAGGAGCCCGGTTCCGGTAAAGAAACCGCCAAAATAGTCGATTTCGGTTCGGTGTTTGTCGCCGGCGTCGCCGAGATTTTCATACCCATTGACCAAGATTCAGTGCTGGGTACAGCGGCCTACTCGGATCCACTCTACCTCACTGGCAAAAACTCAGCGATTCAAGGCGATGTTTACGCTCTGGCCACTATCGCCTATGAACTTTTCACCGGCAAGCTACCCTATGGCGGTAAAATTGAAGAGTGCAAAACACCAAGTGATTATGATCGCCTGCGTTATATTAGTGCTCGTAAAGCCAACCCAGCGATACCAGTCTGGCTCGACCGTGCCTTGGAAAAAGGTGTGTCTTTCGACCTGCAGGTGCGCTACACCACACTCGCTAGCTTTCTACGTGACATCCGCCAGCCAAATCCTGAATTTCTCCGCGACGAGGTCAAGCAAAACACCCGTGGCAGCAGCTTATTGTTTTGGCAGCTGCTGTCCGGGTTTTGGTTTGTGACGTTACTGTTAGTGATTTACTTGTTTGTGCTTAATCGCGGTTAGTTATTTCGCTTTTGGACGAAATGGCTGAATCACGCTCTCGTCACACTCAAGGAAAGGCCCTTCCATCAAATCAATGCAATAAGGTATGGCTGGAAAAACCGCATCGAGGCACTGCCGAATGGCCTTCGGCTTACCCGGCAAGTTGAGAATCAGACTTGCACCACGAAGACCGGCAGTCTGGCGCGAGAGAATCGCGGTCGGGACATACTTCAACGACTCTGTACGCATCAGTTCACCGAAGCCTGGCATCATCCGATCACAGACCGCCTCAGTCGCCTCGGGC
>JAMCWV010000009.1 GCA_023481025.1 Gammaproteobacteria bacterium | reverse complement strand
GCTAGCGAGAAAGGCGCGAATGAAGTCAGCTCGGCTAGTGCTAATTCAAACGGGGAGCCAAGTGATCCCTGCGACCGTATTTGGGCAAATAACGGTGCGGGCGCTGGTACTGACGTACAAGGCAAAACGCGTCGGCAAGCTGAATTAGCGAGTCTCGAAAGCTCTCTTTCAGCCGCGTTGCAAACCGACCATGCGCAAGCTCAAGCGCGTTTGCAACGAGACATTGAAATGCAAGTTGCAGCGGCGTATGCGCAAGCAGAAGCGGGTGTCGACGCATTTCTTGATTGGAATTTTAGTCTTGCCGGCCAATATGCCCAACTCATCTATTTGGCTGGAGCAAGTGTGAGCCAAGCGAGTTTTGCCGACTACCTCAGCGGTAAGATGAATGGTTTTATCCGTGAGCCGCTAACGCCGGCTCTGCTAGCGGCTCAGCAGCACTTCAATGGCAACATGGAAGTCGAAGTGCAACGTGCGGGGCAAGCTTATCAGCGTCTTTTCAATCAATTCGCGGCACAAACCGCCTGTTTACAATTACCGGATTTCGACTTTGATCCGAGTCAGTACGTCGACAAATCCCTCGTTGGTCTCGGTGCGGGGGCAGCATTAGCCGCACGTATTGCGCTGGCAGCTGGGACACGAACAGCAACACATTCTGGGGTGCGGCGGGCGATTAGCGCAATATTTACTCGTGGTGTTGCGCGAGCGGGGGCGGTCACCTCAGGCGGCGCTGGCGCAGTTTGCGGACCTTGGGCGATTGTCTGCACGCCAGCCATCATTGCTACTGTTTGGTTGAGTACCGACTACGGCCTCAACAAAGCAGATGAAGCATTGAATCGAGAAAGTATGAAAGCAGAAATGATGGCAGCATTAGCAGACGAACAAGCAGAAACCGTCGCTACTTTGTATGCGTTTTATGCGCGAATCTTGGACCAGTTTTATGCTGAATTAGATGAACACCAAAACCGTCAATTTAATATTCTGCGTGATGGTGTTCGTTGAGTTTAATTATCGGATGTACAAAAGTTGTCATTGCTGAGCTCTTGTTCACCGCTCCAGCGATAGGCAACTAATGGCCCAGTGCGGCCAGCGGAATAATCCACACAAGCTGATTTTGGTGTCAGTATTTGCGGTGTTCCAGCGAGCCAATAATGGCCAAAAAACACCGGGCAATCGCCTAAGTAAGCCAAACGCTTTAGCAAGGCTGTGTCGGCCGGAACTTGTAAGAGGTGGTTCATCGCGTGCTGGTTCTTGCTTGGATTTGGGATGTGAGCAATATCGGCCAAGGTGTCAGCATCGGAGCGCCACCAAGAGATTCGCACTTCCCAGCGTTCCTTACCTTTGTGATCCACAAACGAAACACCTTCAGGCAGTGTTTCTTCCACACCTTTCAGTAGGTTCTCAACCGCAATAAAAGGTGCGGTGTCGCGTTCAAAAATAGTCTCCCAAGCGTCCTCGCGCAGCGAGTTATCAGGATTTAAAAAGGGTTTAACCACGGCAAAGGAAGGTTCATGCCAACATGCGTGGATAATCCGCAGTTCGCCGAGGTCGAGAAACAGCGGCAAGGTCTTGAACCAGTCCAACCAAGGTTGACGGTCGGCGATATCGGGTAAATTATCCAGAAATGCTTGGTGATGAGCCTGATTAGTCGCGCTGTGCTCGCGCAGGAATTCGCCAGTTTTACTGTGGCGCAGCGACCAGCCGACAGCATTGAGCTCATGATTACCCATGACAACCCGCGCATGGCCAGCGTCGACCATGGCTTTGACGGTTTCGAGAACAGCCACGGTTTGGTCGCCGTTGTCGATGAGATCGCCGACGAAAATGGCTTCACGACAAGGGTGTTGGTAAACACCCTCGTGCTGCTGATATCCTAGGTTCGCCAGCAGGGCAAAGAGTTTGTCGGCCATTCCATGAACGTCACCGATAATATCAAATCCCGGCTGCATGTTGGTGTCCTGTTTGCTCACTGCTGTCACTCCTTTTCCTTGAGACTCGGATGGTACTGTTTAGCTGACGAAATCACCGTCACGCTCAGGCTGATAAACTATCTCGATGACTTCGACATGGGCAAGCCCCGATTGCATTGGCCATTCGATGGTCTCACCGACACGCACCCCAATGAGCGCGCTGCCAATGGGAGCGAAAATTGAGATGGCGTCCTCAGTTTTGCCAAGGTCGGCCGGATAAACTAAGGTTTTTTCAAATTCTTTCGCACTTTCAATTAAACGAAAGCGAACCCGCGAGTTCATGGTGACCACATCGGCAGGGATATCTTTTGGCTTAACCACTGTTGCTCGAGCAAGCTCTGATTCTAAATGTGCAACTTGTTTGCTTAAAGCTGGTGTTTTTTCAATTAGCGATTCAATGCGAATAACATCGAGTTCAGACATAATTAATTCAGGTTGTTTAATTGGCTCAGTCACAGACTACGTCTCCTTAATTTCTTCCACCAAGGTGATTGCAAAATAAACTTAGCGGAATGAATAAAAAACCGCCTGCTCAAGACAGGCGGTTAGGTATTTAATGTATATCTTATATATGGCGCTTTCTGCTTGGAAAATCAAGCTTTAATCGCAGCCTTTGCAGTTATTTGTGACGAGTTCGATAATAGCTTGGTAACCACACCGCAAAACCGATGATGATTGCGCCTAAGGTGAGAGTGGCCCAATTTACGTCTTGCCCCCAGAGTAAAAAGTTAACGAGTAGCCCAGCCGGAATAAGAGCATTATTCATCGTGGCTAGTTGACCGACATTGACCTTTTTCGAGGCGATACTCCACGCTAGATAACCACAACCGGAAGCACCAAGGCCAAGCCACAACAAGACCGTCCAATGCACCCATGTGGTTGGTAAACGCTCGAAATTACCGAATAGCAACATACCAAGTCCAGAGACTAACGTGGCTCCAAGAAAGAACAAGCCATAGACCTGGAGCTGTTCGCGATCGCTACCTAGCGGTAAACGTTTATAAGCCACCTGACCGAGGGCAAAACAGATATTGGCACCTTGAATGAGTAGGAAGCCAGTAAGGAAATCTGGGCTAAGCCCCTGATAACGAATAACCGCGGCACCAACAACGGAAATAACTGCGGCTAACCACCAGATTTTCGGCAGTGGTTTGCGGTTGAGAATTTGCTCGTCCAGCAAGGTTATATAAAGCGGCGTGAAAATAGTAAAAAGTAAAACTTCAGCGACAC
>JAMCWV010000034.1 GCA_023481025.1 Gammaproteobacteria bacterium | reverse complement strand
CACGATAATCCCGGCAAGATTTAGGGTATCGGTTAGTTACGGTTGCGCCGGAAAATGTCACACCAGAACAAATTAGCGAATTGCAGGCAACTGGCGTACATGTTTGGTTAGGGCACTCCAACGCCGATGCGGCAACGGTGCAGCAAGCCTTAGCCGCCGGTGCCAGCGGTTTTACCCATTTATATAATGCCATGTCACCTTTCACCTCACGCGAACCCGGTATGGTTGGTGCCGCCTTAACCGATCCGGCGAGCTGGTGCGGCTTAATTCTCGATGGCTTGCATATCCACCCATTGGCAGCTCAACTGGCTTTACTAGCCAAGCCCAAAGGTAAAACTATTTTAGTAACCGATGCGATGTCGCCAGTGGGCACTACCGATACCGAGTTTGCCTTTTTCGACGGTAAGGTTACCCGCGATGGTAATAAATTAACCAATGCTGCAGGTGCGTTAGCAGGCTCCGTATTGGATATGGCCGGTGCTGTTCGTTATGCGGTGCAAACTTTGGGCGTAGAGCTTAGCGAGGCGCTGCGGATGGCCTCGTTATATCCAGCACAAGCGATAGGTGCTGCGCAGCATCAGGGCCGCTTGCTAGCTGGCTACCGTGCCAATTTTGTTTTGATTAACAACCAGATTGATGTGCTGGGCTGCTGGATTAACGGTGACGCGCAATATACTGCGGCAATCAGCTAATACCATAAAACTAATAATAACAGTTAACAGGGAATACGATGAATAAGGTACTAACACCACCCGGACAATCTTCTACCGTCGGGCCTATGATTATAATAGGTATACTCTTTTTTATATTTGGCTTTGTAACCTGGCTAAATGGCGCACTGATCCCGTTTTTACAAATAGTTTGCGAACTCAATGAGTTTCAAGCCTTGCTGGTAACGTTCGCTTTTTACATTGCTTATACGGTGATGGCGTTACCCATGTCTTTTTTACTGAATGTTATAGGGTATAAAAAAGGTATGCTGGCAGGGTTATTGATTATGGCCGTTGGCGCACTGTTGTTTATTCCTGCGGCACAAAGTGCTTGGTATCCTTTGTTTTTATTAGCATTACGACAACAAGGTACTGGCCTGACTATTCTGCAAACCGCAACTAACCCTTATATTGTCTGTATTGGGCCACACGAGAGTGCGGCAATGCGGATCAGTATTATGGGGTTGGTAAATAAATCAGCCGGGATTATCGTGCCCATGGTGTTTGCGGTATTAGTGCTCAGTGATATTGAGCAGTTTTCTGCTGAGGCTTTGGCGCTACTAAGTGACGCAGAGCGTCAGTTGCAGTTAGCCGAGCTGTCTGCGCGGCTGGTGTTACCTTATATTTATATGACGCTGGCATTGCTAGTGTTAGCGGTATTTATTTGGTTTGCGCCGTTGCCTGAATTACCGCAGCAAAAGGGCGCCGAAGAAGGTAGTAAAGGGTATGTTAAAGCCGCTTTAGCTTACCCACAGCTGATTTTGGGGGTAGTAGCCTTATTCTGTTACGTGGGGGTAGAGGTTATTGCCGGAGACACCATAGGCTTATATGGTAGTCAGCTGGGGGTACCCCATTTTGGTGTGTTAACGTCGTACACCATGAGCTTTATGGTGTTGGGGTATATTTTGGGCGTACTGTTAATCCCGCGCTATTTATCGCAATCCCGGGCGCTACAGATCTCTGCCTGCGCCGGCATATTGTTTAGTGTCGGGGTGCTGCTGGGTGCTACCGACAGTACCTTGTTGTCGTCAATACTGTTTGGCTGGTTGGGTATTCCGTTGGTGCCTGATACGGTTTTGTTTGTCGCATTATTAGGCTTGGCGAATGCGCTGGTGTGGCCGGCAATTTGGCCGTTGGCACTGGCAGGTTTAGGTAAGCTAACGGCAACAGGCTCGGCGATGTTAATCATGGGGATTGCCGGTGGTGCGGTACTGCCATTAACTTATGGTTATCTGGCAGAACGTTCAGGTAATAGCCAACTAGCCTACTGGCTGTTATTACCTTGCTACTTGTTTATTTTGTTCTATGCCTTTAAAGGTCATAAACTTCGCAGTTGGTAAGCTCACCCTGGGTTGAAGCTGCTGCAACCTTGTGTAGCAGCTTCAACGTCAGGTATTTTGAGTTAATGCCGGTTTAGCCGGCGTAATAACGCCTCATTCTCTCGCTCAATATGCTTATAAAACTCAATATCGGCGAGTTGGCTAGCAGCCGCTTCATCTATCACCACCAGTGCATGCTGGTGTAACTGTAAGGCTGAGGCTGGGCAGGCCGCAGTTAGCGGCCCTTCGACCATGGCTTTTACTGCATCAGCTTTCGCTGCACCGGTGGCCAGTAGCACTACCTTGCGTGCATCCAGAATAGTGCCGATACCCATAGTCAGAGACAGATGGGGTTGATATTCATCTGCTTTGAAAAAACGGGCATTATCAGCAATGGTTGCCGCGGTGAGCGTTTTAATGCGAGTACGCGAGCGTAAGCCTGAAGAGGGTTCATTAAAACCAATATGGCCGTTGCGACCCAGCCCTAAGAGTTGCAGATCTATACCACCAGCCGCGCTAATTTGTTGTTCATAGTCGTCACAGGCATGTAGTGGGTCGGGCGCATTGCCATTAGGTACCGCGGTATGCTCCGGGCGAATATCAATATGGTTAAACAAGTGCTGCTGCATAAAATAGCGGTAGCTTTGCGGATGCTCAGCAGCAAGCCCCAGATATTCATCCAGATTAAAGGTTTTTACCTGTTGAAACGACAGCGTGTGCGCTTTGCAGGCAGTAATTAGTTGCTGATAGAGCGCCAATGGCGTTGAGCCGGTTGCTAACCCTAACACCGAATCTGGTTTTTGTCTGATCTGACGGCTAAAGATACTGGCACCGTATTCGGCAACAGCGGCCGCATCAGGTTTAATAACAACTTGCATACTCGGGCTCCTGGACTGAAAGAGGCTAAATTCAGAGCGCTAATGTAGCAGCTCTAAACTGCTTTGACAACGCTGTCATGTTGATGTTTTATACCGTTGTTAGCAACGCATCCTTTGCCTGGCTCATCTCTTCAAACCGGTCTATCGCGGGTGTCGATTTTTTAAACTTTATGGTGCTCTAGAGTTGCATGGTAGCGATTTTGCTTTGCAAGAATTTTAATGCCGGGGTATGGCAAGCTTGGTGTAGCTGGATTATGCTGAGTGTAACTTTTTCGCTGCAAGGAGCAGAAA
>JAMCWV010000160.1 GCA_023481025.1 Gammaproteobacteria bacterium | reverse complement strand
TTTTAATTGTCTCATTGGTAACGGTGACGCTCACCTCAAGAACTTTGCATTGCAGTACTTACCCGACATGAGCGAGATCTACGTTTCCCCGCCGTTCGATATCACACATACACTGATTTATGACACCATCGATGACAAACTGGCCCTTAAAGTCGCGAATAGTAAATCATTTCCTGATATGAAAACCTTGCTGCGTTTAGCCGAAGGGAAAGGATATCGCATTCGTAAAGCCAGAGAAATCATTGAGCAATTCAGTGATGGAATTATGGACTACCTTCAACAATCCAATGAAGTGCAGCTTCTTAAAGGTCTGCGTGAATCCATTGAACGCTCGGTTGCACACGTGATGATCCCGATAAAAGGAACGACTGCCTACCGTCACGACCGAATTAAGAAGTATGAGTAGCGGATTGACCTGTGTCTGGTAATGCGCCACAGTGAGCCTTGAATATTCCATCGATAACACAACAAACACAATGATCTGGATTCTAATTGCCTCCGCGCTTGGCTATATCGCGCTGTTATTCTTGATTGCCCTGTGGGGTGAGCGTAAGCATTCGCTCGGCTACAAAATTAGCTTGCACCCGTGGGTGTATGGGCTGTCTTTGGCGATTTATTGTACCACCTGGACCTATTACGGCGCAGTGGGCAATGCCATCGACGGTGGTTGGAGCTTTTTGCCGATCCTACTCGGACCGGTGCTGTTGTACGTCTTTGGACTGCCGATTCTGACCAAACTGGTTGCCGTGAGTAAGCGTCAAAATATCACCTCGATTGCTGACTTTATCGCTTCGCGCGACGGTAAAAACCACAAGATGGCGCTGGTCGTTACCATGATTGCTGCTGCGGCAGTCATCCCCTATATTGCCCTGCAGCTCAAGGCGGTGGGTATCAGTTTTAACGTGCTCAGTGGCATGCCACCCGAAGTCACTGGTGGCTCGTTAAAAGAGCTGATTGTCGCCCTACTCATGGCCGCATTTGCGATTGTCTTTGGTACCCGTCGACTGGATGTGACTGAATATCGCAGCGGGATGATGCTTGCCATTGCCTTTGAGTCGACGGTGAAATTAGTCGCCCTACTCGGGGTTGCCGTTTTTGCTTGGATCGCCTTTCGCGGTGACAGTGTGCTCACGATCACTGCCCAACTTGAAAGCCTGCAACTCAGTAGCAGCTGGGGTTGGCAGGCGCTGAATGCCGAATTCTTTATCCAACTCGCGATGGCGGCCGGTGCCATCCTCTGTTTGCCACGCCAGTTCCACGTGACCGTCGTCGACAACGTCCACTTGTCGCACCTAAAAACCGCGCGCTGGCTGTTTCCCGTCTACCTACTGTTAACGTCAGCAGCGATAGCCATCCTAGCCATTACCAGCACCCAACTGCTCGGCAGCTACAATGGCTTGCCGGACGAGCGTTCGGTTTTTCCATTATTAATTCCGTACGTCAACGGCCAAACTTGGCTCGCGATTGTGGTCTACATCGGTGGTATATCCGCGGCCACCGCCATGGTCATTGTCGCCACTTTAACGCTCAGTACCATGATCAGTAACGACGTGGTAATGCCCGTGTGGCTGACCCGCGAAGGGCAAAAAATTCCCCAGCCACATCGTTTTTCACGACGCCTAATTCGGGTTCGGCGGTACGCCATTGTCAGTGTTTTGGTACTCGGATGGGCCTGTTACCACCTCTGGTTTGCACGTCTCAATTTGGTCAGTATCGGCTTGTTGGCGTTTTCCGTGGTTTTGCAATTATTACCAGCGATCATCGGCGGGATGTATTGGCGCCGTGGTCATGCCCAAGGCGTTTATTGGGGGTTAATTGCCGGTATGGTCGCTTGGCTGATTGCCATTCTCTTACCATTGACCCAGTCTCCGCCTGAGCAGGCCGATACCATCATCACCCACGGAACCTTGATTGCGATGGCCGCCAATGTCATCGGCTACGTGATATTTAGCTATTTAGCCGTACCGGCTTTGGTCGATAAAATTCAGGCCACAGCGTTCGTACAGCCACGCAGCAGTTATACCAATGTCGGCCCGCAGCCTCCGCAACAAACCCGCGTTGCCGATTTGGTTCTGTTAATGGAAACTTTCTTGGGCCAACAGCGCTGCGAAGAACTTTTAAAAAGCTATCAGCGTCACCGCGAGCTTGACCGCGCCGGTATTGCCGATGCCAAGTTCACCGATTTTGCCGAGCGCGCCATAAGTGGTGTACTTGGTGCAGCAACGGCACGATCGCTGGTCAATGCAGCCATTGAAAACCGCCAACTAAACCTTGAAGAAGTGGTGCATTTCTTTGACGATACCACCCAAGCGCTGCAAACCCAGCAGTCGATTATGTACAGCTCGCTGGAGAACCTTGCCCAAGGCATCTCGGTCGTGGATAAAGACCTCCGTCTTGTCGTGTGGAACCGCCGCTATTTAGACTTGTTCGACTATCCGGATGGCATGGTACAGCCGGGCCGGCCGATTGCCGACTTGATTCGGTATAACGCTGAGCGCGGTGAGTGCGGCGTCGGTGAAGTTGAAGAGCTGGTCAATAAGCGGCTGCATTACATGCAAATTGGCTCACCACATCGCTTTATTCGCCGCCGTTCCGACGGCCGGGTAATTGAAATGGTCGGTAACCCCTTGCCCAATGGCGGCTTTGTTACCAGTTTTACTGACGTCACCGAACATATTGAAACCCAACAGGCACTCGAAGACGCCAATATCGACCTCGAAGCCCGGATTCGCAGTCGCACCGATGAAGTGCGCGAAATTAACCGCGAGTTGACCGAAGAGATCGATCGCCGGCGCGAAATTGAAGTCGCGCTGCAAGCTGCTAAAGCCGAAGCAGAAAATGCCAACGCCAGTAAAACGCGGTTTTTAGCGCTGGCCAGCCACGACATCTTGCAGCCGCTCAACGCTGCTCGTTTGTATTTATCGGCGGTCGACCACGAACGCCTCGACAGCAAGAATCAAGGCTTGATTCACAAAGTCGACAATGCGCTTGATTCCACCGAGCATCTGCTGTCGGCCTTGTTATCGATTGCCAAAATGGAACAAGGGGCGATGCAGCCGCAGCTCAAGCACATCGACTTGAATACGATTTTAGGGCCGTTAGTGCCTGAATATGCGGTTTTGGCTGAACAACGCGACCTACAATTTAAAGCGCGGTTGCGCAACCTAACCGTGTATACCGATCCCACTTACTTGCTAT
>JAMCWV010000242.1 GCA_023481025.1 Gammaproteobacteria bacterium | reverse complement strand
ACCAAGCGAAGACATTATTTGAGCATCCCAAACTGACGTTTCAGTTGGACTATGCTGCGGATAAATGTACGGGCCTATTGTTACGTGACTATTTGTTTGCCAATGCGGAAATAAGCGATGACTTGCGACACAAACTGTCGCTATGGGCGATCGCTGCCGCCTATGGCGACGGGTTAGACAAGGTTGCCGCGACCGAAGCCGATGCATTGGGCTTGTCTGCGGAGCAGAAAGCGCAGTTACGTGAACTTGGTATTTTAGTGAACTATAACGGCTACGGTACTCAAGTCGCCGATTTACACTTTGCCCCGGATGAATTGTACCAACGCCTACAGCAATATGACTCGCCGTTTGCTGTGGTGGCGGATGCAAATTCTCCCTACACAACGTTAAAAGCAGGATATGACAGTGATTTAGCGCTAGCTGAACAGAGTGACATATTAGTTGAAAACGATACGCTGATAGCGATTCAGCTTGCCAATGCGCCTTGGTCACGGCGGATTAGTGGAACTTTTGGTAATTTACTGGCAGCGGGTAATCCGAATAAAGCGATTGTCATTGCGACGCAAAATGTCGCAAAGGACGATGAGCCGGCGACCTTGACCATTAGTTTGCGCGCACCGAAGAATAATTTACAGGGTGCCGGCGATATTTGTGCCTCGTTTCCAACCGGTGGCGGGCGGGCTGGTGCGGCGGGGGTTAATGCCTTGCCGGCTGCAGAGCTTGCTACCTTTAACGAGCGAGTTCAGCAATACTACGGATAGCCGATGCGTTTCGCGATAAGGAAGTAATGTCTATGAATACTCAGGCCTTTGGTCTGTTTGTGCACACCAGCTTTGATCGTCAGCGTCCGGCGGAAATGCTGAATGGCTATGCGTTTACTGCAACCGCAATGGTCTTTCAAACCGCGGGTTTAAAGAAATATCAGCAGGCCCATGGTCACTTGTTTGAAGAAGTTACCTTTGGACGTTTCTCGCTGATTGAGTACGTCGGTCAGACAACCTATATTCGATCGGATCCGAGCGGCCAAGATGCTCTTTTTGTGTACAAACATGGTGAAGTCTGGGGCGTGAGTAATAGTTTACTATTGCTTAGTGAAACGCTTAAGCAGCATGGCGTTCGTGTCGAGCTGTATCAGCCAAGTCTCGATGCCTTTTTTGTTGGGGGCGGTGGCATAGTCGGTGGTCAAATTGTCAGCCATGAGACGCCGATACAGCACTGTAAATTGCTACCGATGACCCAAATGGTTGTTCTAAATCACAACGATACTCAGACTTCTTTGACGATTATTGCGGTGAATGCCTGTACCGAGCCATCTAATTATCAAGAGTTTCTCATGACCTTTGGTGGTCAGTGGCGGCAGCGCATTCGTGCTTTAAGCCAGTTGCACCGGGCGATTTCTATTTCCCTGTCTGGTGGTGTCGATAGTCGAGTGAGTAAGTCGTTGCTTCAGTCGTCTGACGTTGAATATCGTTGTTATTCCCACGCGCATGTGCCAAGCGACTTGCAGATTGCTCAGCAGTTGTGTGCCGTGACAGGCGCGCCATTAACGTCGCGACGACAAAAACTGGAAGACGTTCCTTCGCGCGACAGAAAGCGTCTGAGTACAGCGGACAGTATTCGTTTGGGGCTGTATTCCAATGCAGGTGTATATAACCGTTTTGCACCGGTTCAAGGCTTTAATTTTTGGCGACGAATCAACTTTGTCGGGGGCAGCTTGATTGGCCCAGTATCGATGAGGCTTTCGGTCAAAGAGCGGCTAACCATGTTGCAGCAGGAAGGCGAACGTGGAGAGTTTGTTGCGAACGAAATCATCCATGCGTTGATGGACCTTGATGTTGCACTTGATGACCCATTTGCAATGTTTTATCACTATGCACATTTTCGCAGTCGACTGCACTATGGCTGTGCTTGGCGCACCGCAATTCAGAGTATCGAAATTCATCCTTGTATGGATCCATTGTTGCTGCAACTGCCTCGTGTGGTGGATCGTGAGTATCTTATGGCGAACGGTGTACCGCATGATTTGATTCAAATGTTGACACCACAACTCAGTGCCATACCCTATGATGATCCGAATAAGGTGAGTGCTCGACGTTGGCTGAGTGAGTACCCTGAAGTGGGGGACGCGGATGATTTGAATTGTTACTTTGACTTGGAGGCCATTGAACCTAGTCGTCACGAGTTAGAGCAACTGTTTTCACTGAGTGATGCGAAGCCGGCTACGGTGAAACAGCATTTATCGCAGCTGTTTCCGCGTTTGCATTCGTTTGCGTCTGACATCGGTTTTGAACACGATATGGTGGTGCGAGCCGAGCAAGAACTGACGAGTAGCAAGCGACTCATGGCGTTTGGCTCGATCATGAACGCTTATGCGCTGCACTTCGGTGTTGACTCAATTTTGCCTAAATAAGCGCTTGCGCAGTACTAACGAGTAGGATTACATGGAAAGCACAAAGTTTTTAGTTTCGTCTAGACAGCATAAGTTAATTAAAGAGCGGTTGTTAGGCTATGTTGAATTGTCAGAGAGTCTGATTATTCAGAATCAAGGATTACAGCTGTATCGTTCTGATCTTGGGAAAACGTCGATACTCGATGTGACTGAGTGGCATGACGGTGCGTATATTGGGTGTTTTGACATTGGTGGAAGTTGGTTGATTCGTACAGATATAGCCGGACAGGAACTTCTGTATGTGTATCAATGTGACGATAATTGGTGTGTCTCAAACTCGCTGTATGATTTGAGAAATATGGTGCGAGAGTTTGGCTGGCAACTTACTTCGGATATTGTCGGGTTAAGTTTTCTTGGTGATAAAGCTTGGAACGCTCAGCCAACAACCAATCGAACAGTGTTTAATGAAGTAAAGCTGATTTTCTCTAATCAGTTTGTGCTGATTTCTAAAGCGTCACCGGTCCTAACCATCGAATCCCAGCCGCTCAGCGACATATTTCGTTGGGACTCTAACTTGACCTGTCGCGACCTGATTGAACAAGGTCTAAATGATGCAGTGAACTCACTGTATTCTTTTACCAATATTTCTCCTGATTTTCATTTGATTTGTCAACTGAGTGGCGGTCGGGACTCGCGCACAACGTTTGGGATGTTGACGAAGTTAGATTTAGACGATGCCCGGGTTAGCGTTCAATCCAACAAGCAAAGTAGAGACGAACTGAAAGTTGCGGAACCAATAGCTTCAGCGTACG
>JAMCWV010000143.1 GCA_023481025.1 Gammaproteobacteria bacterium | reverse complement strand
GCCATCAGCAGCGTCTACGCACAGTGCAAAATCTCAGCGCGGTCACAGCCGCCTGTTTACTCGTGCGCAAATCCATTTATCAAGAGGTCGGTGGACTCGAAGAGGACCTGCAAGTGGCCTTCAACGACGTCGATTTTTGTTTAAAGGTCCTGCAACATGGCTATCGCAATGTCTTTACCCCTGACGCTGAACTCTATCATTACGAGTCGAAGTCACGTGGTAAAGAAGACACGCCGAGTAAAAAAGCACGTGAGCAGCGTGAAATTCAATATATGCGGCAAAAGTGGCCAGCGATAATCGCCGAGGATCCATGTTACAACCCCAATTTGAGCCGGTTACGCGAAGACTTTAGCTTGGACATTGACGAAGCACTGCCTTAAACAACAGCGCTTCGCTGACGATGATTCTTATTGAGGAACCAGCCCCGCAAGGTAGGCAGCCACTGAATCGGCAGCCGCATAGCGTTCGATCAAGCTGCGGCATTCGTCTTGTTCCGTTATGGGCAGCGCCCCCCACTTTGCCGCCACATCAGCCGCCAAATCGTAGTCACAACGCGGTGCGACAACCGTGAAACGACCGTTGGTTTGTGCCACGCACACATCCGGAGCTAAAGCTTTCACCACCTGCGGGTCGATATTTCCGGCGCTATGAACGAGTGTCACTCGAGCGAATACTCTGCCAATATAATCGAGCATGGTATAAGCCGACGATGAACCGAAAACCAATAAGTGTTTCTTCACAATCGCGTTCATGTTCACCAGCGTAAGACAGCGGCCAAAGTTTTGCAGGCCGTTATCAAAGTGAAGCCATTCTTGATATCGCCGACCCACTAAAAATAGCTCGCGATGCTTCTCCACCGGATACACTTTATTACCGAGATCACCACCCACTTCACGTTCACGGTATTCATCGTCGGCAAAAAGCGCTGTGGCCGGTGCGACAGGCACATTCAATTGACGAAGCAGTGCTAAAGTGGCTAGCATGGCGCCGTATTGCGTCCAATGCGTGTCTTTGCGGCGAAAGGTCGGATAGTCCGGTGATTGCGTGAGCTCTGCGGTCGGATAGACCAGGGGGAACTGCTCCGGAGCTAACGACTGCAATTGCTCCATAATGGTGATTTGACTACGCGGAAACGGGTGAAACTGCGCGTAAACTGCCTCTTTAGCCGGAGCAACTAATAAACTAAATTCGCATTCTTGCGCCTGCGCTAGAGCAGCAAAATCAGCGAAATACTGTTGCCACTGTGCCTGTTGCTCCTCGGCCATCAGTAGATCACCGGTATGCTGCGCGACACTTTTATTCGTATCATTGTCGAGAAATAGCCAGCCTTCCGCACCCCGCAAGATGGCAAAGGGGCCTTTCACCTGATACGTAGTTAAATCAAAAATCTGATCGTCAAGCGCCACCCCAACCACGAAGCTTTCGTGTTCAACTTGCACGGTGTGGCGGAAGCCACAAAGCAGAAATTCTTCATCCAAAGCAAATGTTTTCACCACATCCGGACGGCGGATGTTTAACGGCAAACGCAGTTGCTGCTCGCCTTGCTTGACCACAATTTCCACGCGCGACATAGCGTCAAGATCGGCAAGAAGCACCCAACCATGCAGGCTGATGCCATGTTCAAGGTCATGAGCAGAAACTGCTTTTTCATCCTCAGGAAAGTCGACACACCAACGATGAATGATCTCGGCGCACACAGGATCTTGACGAAAATTAATATTATTTTTATACAGGGTATATGACGACACTTAAAATTATCCAATCCAACGGGTAATACAACGTTGTAAGTTCGCTTGTAGATGTATGGAACGATACGCTTGCGCACGTGCCCGAGCATGAGCCGCTTTCTGAGTATACGTCTCCGGCTCGAGACAGCGAAGCACCGCGGGGCGCAGTTGCTCGCAAGCTCGGTACGGCACCAGCACACCACAGTCTTCATCAACCAAATCAGCTAGGGCACCAAAATCGTAACATACGACCGGACGACCTGCCGCCATTGCTTCGAGCACGCTACGACCAAAACTCTCGGCAAAATGAGAGAGGTTCACGACCAAATCAAGCTGCCCCATAATAGCCCATGTGCGCTCAACATACCCAGTCATCTTCAAGTTGGTCGGTAATTGACCATAACGATACTCCCAAGCCTCGATAGCAACCGTTAAGTCATTCGACTTCGGACCGACTAACCAACAATCAATTTCATCGGCGGCGAGTTCTGCGGCCATTTCAATAAAGTCAGCAATTCCCTTTTTGGCTAAATTGCTACTGAACATACCGACTCGTCGACGGCGTTTCACACCACCAACGTTGCGGTTGTTCGCGGAAGGAATTTGAAACCAGGATTCATCTACACTATTCGGTAAAAGCGTAGTGCGAGTGGGCGCATTAATGTAACGAGCCACCATGGGCGAGTTGGCGACGAAGTAATCGGTCGCCGTGATGATATGCTCACGAATCCCTGCTGGCGTTGCGCCCAAAGCTGCGCATAAACCCTCGTCTTCTTCAGGTAACTCGCGCACGTGCATGACACTCGCTATACCTTTCGAACGCGCTGCCAATAGCGGCTGCCACAACGTCAGGGTATTCACATACACAAGTTGTGGCTTCACCACGTCAAGTAATTGACTAAATGCTTGCACGCCCTTGCGCACTACTTCATCACTGAGTCGCTGTGAGCCATGCCACCACTGATAGGGAAAAACCACCACATGCGTCGCTTGCTGTTGTACTTTTGCAAGATAATCGGCATCAGCTGGGCTCGGCAATACCACCAGCACGCGCCAGTTTGGCGTCAGCATTCTCAGCAAATCAAGCAGGCTCCGTTCTGCGCCGAAAAGCTCCGCGCTCGCAGCATGGCCAACGAGAATTATATCGCAAGCCGGAAGCTCGCTGTGCACCGCATAGCTAAATCGCCGGCGACTCACAGCGCCGGTGTGAACGGCGAGTTCACCGGCTCGGGAAAACATCGGTCCCGGCTCTCGCCCTTCATGACGACCATGATCATAATAGTGTTGCGCTGCATTTAAGCCGCTGTTGGCAACATCGGGATAGCGAGCGTAATACCAGTCTGCGTCGAACCAACCGCTCGCAATCAGCTCATCGATACCTTGCTGCCGCGCCAACTCGTCATGTCCACGAATCATTAACGTTGGCGCTTTGAACTTGCGCTCCGTTGGCTGCGCCGGAATGTATAAGTTTTCTGCCGTCGCCTGCCAAGCTCGC
>JAMCWV010000016.1 GCA_023481025.1 Gammaproteobacteria bacterium | reverse complement strand
TTCCACGTAAAATTAGCGATCCACGTACGAACGGAACCACAGCACTATGGCAGTTATGACGATTTTGAAGTATCCAGATGAGCGAAGGCCAGTGTTGCGGATTTATCTTGCTCCAAAGCGAGTTGCGCTTCGAGCGCATCGTGTTCGCGTTGATAACGACGTAAAACAGCATTCACCATGCCTTTAAGCGCCGGCTGTTTTAATAAACTGGCGGCACTGACACTTTCGGCGATAGCTGCATGAGCCGGCACACGCATGTCACGTAACTGGCACAAGCCGACCAACAAGACATAGTGAACAATCCGAACTTTGGTTTTTAATGGCTTGTCGAGCAAGCGGCTGAGTAACCACTCATAAACCGGTAACTGACGTAACACCTGAAAGGCGATGGCTTGGGCAAAGGCGCGCTCGCTGGCAACCAGCTTCTCACTGGCCTGTGGTAAAGCCTGAGTGAGTGAGCGACCATGTTGCAACACCAACTGCAATGCCTGTGCAGCGGCCGCGCGAGCTGCCGCTGGACGTGTCTTCGTTTGTTTCGGCTCGGACGCCGTTTTTTTGTCAGTCATTGCGTCTGCAATCGCCTTGAATAAAGATGAGTTGTGCCGAGGCGACGTGACTTACGAAGCCGCGGACGGAGTGCTGATTAAGTTTGAACCAACTGCAAACCAGTCGCGACGCGCATTGAGCACATCTGCTGCGGACATCGCCTTCTTACCGGCCGGCTGCAGTTGCGTCATGACAAGAGCGCCACCTTGACATTGCACGCTGATCCCACGTTTGTCAGCGGCTAGAATGGTGCCGTTTGCTGAGGCTGGTGTAGGCGAAGGCTCAACGTCTGCTTGCCACACTTTGAACGGTTGATCCTCATGCCCGGGGACGGTGAAGTAGCTGCCCGGCCAAGGATTAAATGCGCGGATGCAGCGTTCAATAAAGGCGGCGTCTTGCGACCAATCGATTTGGCCTTCTTCCTTGCTTAGCTTTTTCGCATAGGTCGCTTTGCTATCTTCCTGTGGGACACCATGAATGTCGCCAGTATTCAGACTGCGTAAGGCCTCGACCAAAGCCAGTGGCCCGAGCTTCGCGAGCTTCTCGTAGAGCGATGCGGAGGTGTCGTCGGCTTCGATAGCGAGATAGGACTTTGCCAGCATCGGTCCGGTATCTAGACCAGCGTCCATTTGCATGATGGTCACACCGGTTTCTTGGTCACCCGCCCAAATCGCTCGCTGAATGGGTGCCGCGCCCCGCCAGCGCGGTAACAACGAGCCGTGGACATTGACACAACCAAGCCGCGGTATATCAAGCGCTGCTTGTGGCAGTAACAAACCATAGGCAACCACGACCATGACATCAGCTTGATAGTGACGCAATTGCGCTTGTGCTTCCGCAGTTTTTAACGAACTGGGTTGCTCCACCGGTAAATGGTGCTCGAGCGCGAGCGTTTTGACCGCGCTGGCTTGCAGCTTCTTGCCGCGACCGGCGGGCCGATCAGGCTGAGTGTAAACAGCGACCACATTGAGGTCGCTGGTATCGAGCAGTGCCTGTAAGTGCCGCGCTGCAAAGTCTGGGGTTCCGGCAAAAATAATCCGCACTGACTGTCCTCTCCGTTGCTACTTAAGCGCCTTGCTTGGCTTCTAAGCGTGCTTCTTTTTCAAGTTTTTTGCGAATTCGGTCACGTTTCAGCGGTGATAAATAATCGACAAACAACTTGCCGTTTAAGTGATCAATTTCATGTTGGATACAAATCGCGAGTAAACCGTCGGCTTCACGTTCAAAGGTTTCGCCATTGCGATCAAGCGCGCGCACTTTGATTTGACCAGCGCGCTCAACTTTGGCGTACACGCCGGGAAAGCTTAAACAGCCTTCTTCATTTTCATGGATACCGTCGCGCTCGATAATTTCTGGATTAATAAATACCAGTGGCTCGTCCTGATTCTCGCTGCAATCGGCGATGAATAAACGTTTGTGGACATTCACTTGCGTAGCGGCAAGGCCAACGCCCTGCGAGCCGTACATGGTTTCAAACATGTTATCGATCGTTGTACGCAACGCATCGTCAACCTGTTCAACCGGCTGAGCGACGGTACGTAAACGCTCATCTGGATACTTCAAAATCGTCATAACTGCCATAGTGCTGTGGTTCCGTTCGTACGTGGATCGCTAATTTTACGTGGAAGATCGCTGAAAATACAGTTTTGTCCTTGTTTCCGGCGGAAAACTCCGCAGAATTGTCTTCGACCGCTCCGTGACTCTAGGTCAAATATGGGGCTTTTTGCTAAAAATACAAGGATGACAGCTGATGAAGGAACAGGCAGAGTGGCCACTCTCGGTCGCATATAATAACCAGCAAGCGGACATAACCGAAATTGACGCTTTAACCGCAGCCAACGCGTCGGCGGAAACGATTCGCCAGTGGCTGAGTATTCAGCGGGCACCGTCCCGCATTCGCGAACAGCTGTGCTGCTTCTGGGCAAATCATGATGAAGGTGAGTTAGACCCCTTTGCGCGTTTTCCACCGGATAATGTGCTTGAGCCACTGGCTGAGGTGCCGCAAGCCATCATCCGCAATTTAGCTGACGTAAATGCTAATGAAGTAACGCGCGCACTCGATTGGTTAGGGCAATCGCCTGCGCACCACATCCTGACTTGGGGCTGTACCACTTTTCCTTTCGATGTCACCTTTATCACACCGCAGCCATTGGTTCTATTTACCCATGGCGATCTCCGCTTGTTGCAGCGGCCGTCAATATCGATTGTTGGTTCGCGTCATGCCAGCCCCAGCGGAGTCGAACAGGCGACTTTATTTAGCCGCGAGTTGGCACAAATGGGCTGGGTGATTTGTAGTGGTGGCGCGATTGGTGTGGACGGTGCCGCACACCGTGCGGCTTTATCGGCTACTGGCGCAACCATCGCGGTGCTCGGCAGCGGCATCGACCAGTTGTATCCGGCGCGCAATCGCCAACTGCTCACCGAAATCGGCGAAAAAGGCCTAATTCTGAGTGAATACGCACCGGGAACGCCGGCACGAAGTGAACAATTTCCGCTCCGCAACCGTATTATTGCAGGACTAAGTTGTGGCGTGTTGGTTGTTGAAGCTGCAGAGCGTAGCGGCTCATTGCATACCGCGCAGTCAGCACTGGATTGTTTTCGCGAGGTGTATGCGATTCCGGGATCACCGATGAATCCATTGGCTGCGGGCCCGAATATGCTGATTCAACAAGGTGCGCGATTAGTGACCAAGCCGGAGGATATTG
>JAMCWV010000047.1 GCA_023481025.1 Gammaproteobacteria bacterium | reverse complement strand
AAACCCGCTGACGATGAGTCCGAATAATAGCGCTTTGCGGGTGTCGAACGGCTCGCCGCGTAATTTTGCGCCGATCATGAGGCCGATATCGGTGAAAATGCCGGTCACGTGCGTGGTTCGAATCACTGCGCCGCTATAGGTTGTGACCATGGCGTTTTGTAGGCCACAAGCGGCCGAAGCGAAGTAGTGACCGAGCGACGAGTCGAATTTCAAAAAGCCAATGGCAGTCAGCAGTAACAGACCTTCCACCGCTAATAGTCCACTGTAGTTGCGACCCATTTTGAGTGCGCCGCTGCGCAAGAAGAAACCCGAAATCGCGGCACCCAGCACGAAGGCAACGATAATCAATGCTAAATGTGCGGTCTGCACTAAGCTCGAATTAGCGAGTCCAGTGCCGATGAGCGTGGAGATACCGGAAAGGTGCGAAATCGACTGGTGTTGAAAGCCGAGCAGACCAACGGCGTTGACGAAGCCGGCAACCAGCGCAAGAATGAATGCGCCATACTCCACCCATTTCGGTAACCGAGAGACCACTGCTATTCCTTTTCTGAAAATCAGCGTAGAGCAACAGCATAACTTACCGCGGAAGTTACTTCCAGAGCGAGCTAGTGTCTGAAAAACCAGCCAAATTATCACAAGGCATGTTGGCAAAATGTAAATATTTGGTTAATCTGAGTGCCGGACACGCGTTGGTGTCTTTCATGGCGAAACGACACTGACAATGCATGTGACAGGGAAGTGATGATGGTCTTAGTTCCTCCTTCATTTCTACGTTTTTCAATGATTCTCCTTGAATGAAATCGCAGCAAGGGTGGCTGCTGCCTTGTCTGTCTGCGCTGACGGGGAATGCAAATCACCACGCCGATATCCGTTCGATTCGACCGTAATTGTGATCATAGGGTAAATACATGTACATACTTGAGCCACTGAATATTCGTAAGAATGGCCGTTTAGAAATCGATGCCTCGCAAGAAATGCGTTGGGAATCACAGCAGATCGAGTTTTTTAACCGTGATTACGACGTCAGAAGTTACGTCAATTCGGTGGTCGCTCAGATTGCCCATGCTTATTGGGTTAGCAGCATAAAGTTATTGGTGGTGGTGAGTGCTGAAGGCCAAGTGTATCTGCTCAATGAGCGGGCTTCGCGTTTGTTTGTGTCGGATGTGTTTGCAGATCCGGTGCTCGAAGTCGCTTTAGATGAAGACAATCATATTCTTGCCATTCGCACGGCGAATGACGTTGAAATTATCGACTACAAAATTGAGACGAGCGTTGCTCGCTTTAACGAGTCGATTCAGAATTTCAGCAAGCTGATGGTGACGCGCGACCTTGAGTATGTCGGATTTTCGACCTCAGGCAGTTACAAAATCTATGGTCTTGAAAGCGGTGCGTTGGAGTGCGAATTTAAAGTCAGAAACTTTCAATTGTTGAGTGCTCGCCAGTTGGCAAATAACACGTGGCTCACATTCTCAAGTAAAAAAGAAATTCAGTGGTGGGATGCGGAAGGTCGTGAAATTACAACCTTAGACACAGCGGTGTCGATCCATAGTGGCATTCGTTTGCTCGACTCAGGCCATTTGCTTTGTATGGACGACGATAAGCGGATTTTTGAAGTGGACACGCAGGGCAAGATGGTTGCAGCGGTCGGCAGAAATCGGTTTTGGTCGGCGGGCGCCGCGCATATAGGCGAGTTGTGTGATCACACGACGAAGCTGCTGGCGAATATGCTGAGAGTTGAGAACGCCCATCGCAACAAAAGTAATCTATTGAATTTTTGTCATATCTACAGCGCAATTGGCTTGAGTGTGGATAGCGTTGAGCGTGAAAACGCTGGTGGCCAAGTGAAGAAAATCCTTACCGGTGGTTCGCCGAAGCTCAAATATGTCGGCAATGAACGCATTTGGAATTTCTTTTATCGCCCGAAAGTCAGTGAGTTACGCAGTCAGTTTATTCAAGTGATGCGTGATACCGCTTCAGCGGATCATAAAGTTCGCGAACTTAAAGATCTTTGGCAGTCGGCGAAAGTGTCAATGATGAAAGCGATGAAGCTGCGTAAAGGCTTTGCGCTTGTTGCACTCATCGCTGCGGTGGGTGCTGGCGGGTTTGCCTACCTGAGTAATGGTCAGGACATTGAACGGTATTTCGATGTTTGGGAGCCGGGCGCTGCTGCTTTGGCATTATTGTTTATGTCTTTTGTGGGCTGGCGGAAAGCGGTGAATGCGAAACGACAAGGGGTCGAAATTGACAGCGCATTGAGCATTCTCGATACCGTGCATCGACTCATTGGTGATGTGAAGTCGAGCGTGAAATCCTATCGGATGAAGTTGGTTAGCCAGCTTCCGCGCGTTGGCGAAGAGCGTCCAACGGATGCGCAAATGCGTGACCATATTAACGCGTTACTGGATGGGAAAATTCGCTCGATCGCGCTCGACGAGTGTGGTCTTGATGAAAGTGATGTGAACTCGATCGACGCGGAAGGTAATCCGATCAAAACTTATATCAATGAGCCGGCATACTTGCAGTTCACCGAGGAAAAGGAATTGCCGCGCGGACTCAACCCTCAGAACTTGCTGTCATTTTTCTTGGGTCCAAATGACGAGCCGATTTTTGCGGTGCAGTTTATTCAATTCTTCTTCCTTGGCGCCAAGAAAATTGATGCATTCACCTGCTTTTACGACTTCATTAATGATGAAATGGTCGCTAACGAAGCACACACCTTCTACTACCGAGACGTGACCAATATCAGCAAACGTCAGCTCGATATGGCCAACGGTGCGAGTGACGCCGAAAGTTTAAGTCGTGCCAAAGTGGGTGTAGAAATGAAGTTGGTGGTCGCAAGTAGTGACAATATTCGCATCAACATTGCAACTGACGAAACCTACAGGATGATGAATGCTGAGGTGTCGCGTCATGCCAGCGAAGAGATGTCGGGGCGTGTTCGCGCGATTGAAGATGAGATTCGAAGCTTCGAACAAAATACCAAGCTAAGCGATGAAGAAAAAGCGGAAGAAATTGCCGATTTGCAGGCGAGCCTCGACGCGGTGAAAGCCGAATATGAGCGACGGATTGATGAGAAGTTCAGCTCGAACAACGACACGAGCCAGCGCATTATCCAGTATGTTCGTGGCCGTTTACGCGAGTTGAAAGAAGCTTAAGATGATTGCACGAAAGGTATTTATTTCGTTTTCGTCGAAAGATACGCAATATGCGGAAGCTTTTTATTTGGCTCTGAGCCAGATTATTGCGGTGGAAAATCTATTTTTCGCGCCCACGAAAGACATAAACAATAAT
>JAMCWV010000194.1 GCA_023481025.1 Gammaproteobacteria bacterium | reverse complement strand
TTGCGGGTTTTGCGAAAACGAGTAGAGGTTGGTGTTTCTTCATCGGGATATTCGATTGTAATTTTCTTTTTCCAGAAATATTTTCCCGTTACTTTCATGCCGGTTAATAAATCCAGCATCAAAAATGTTTTTATGTATTGCACTAAACGTTGCAGCATAATTTTATCTCTTTAAGCAAACCATGGGCCCAGTTGACACTTTACCGCCAAAGCAATCACAACAACCCACACTAACGTAACAGGAATAAATAGTTTCCAGCCTAAACGCATGGATTTGGTCATAGCGATAACGCGGAAAAGTCGCGCGAAACCATAAATAACAATATAAAAAGAAGCTGACTTTAATCATCAGCCAAACAAAACCAGGCACGAATGCAAACCAGCTTTCAAGATATGGAATGCCTTGGAAAGGTGACAACCATCCGCCTAAAAATAATAAAGAAATCAACATCGAAATCATGGTCATGTTGACATATTCAGCGAAGAAAAATAGTGCAAAGGTAACACCTGAATATTCCACGTGAAAACCTGCCACAATTTCAGATTCACCTTCTGCAACGTCAAACGGCAAACGATTGGTTTCTGCTAATCCTGAAATCCAAAATATCAAAAATAAAGGAAGTAAGGGGAGCCAATACCAATGCCAAAAACCACCCGTTTGCGCGGTCACAATTTGCTGAAAATTAAGCGAATCGGCTGCCATCATCACGCCTATCAAGGCAAATCCCATGGCAATTTCATAAGAGACAGATTGCGCAGCAGCACGCAGCGCACCAAATAAAGCATATTTGGAATTGGAAGCCCAGCCGGCAATCATAATGCCGTAAACACCAAACGAAGCAATCGCAAAGGTAAATAAAACACCAGCATTAATATTTGCTAATACAACGCCTTCACTGAAGGGAATAACAGCCCAGCCAATTAATGAGGTGACAAAACTTAACATAGGCGCAAGCACAAATAGAAAACGGTTTGAAGGCGTTGGAACAATGATTTCTTTCGTGAGCAATTTAATAGTGTCAGCAAATGGTTGAAACAATCCGCGCGGCCCAACGCGATTAGGCCCGACACGCACGTGCATATAGCCGATAACTTTTCGTTCAAAGTAAGTGAGATAAAGCACGACAACAATCAACCCAACGACAATCGCCAGGATTTTCAACACAATTATTGCTATTAACATCAAGCTTTCTAACATAATTTATCCTGTTATCTTAGCGCTTCATTTTGCAGTGTTATCAACTTTAAAATTGAAGAAGTTGACCTTCACTCCAAACATTAACTTTTTCAAAACACACTCAGCTTATTTTCGTCACTTCAACGCTGCCATATAAATCACCCAATCTGGTAGTTTCTTTAATGCCGCCTGCAATCCAAGCGGAATCTTTTGCAATTCGTGCATCACATAATACTTTCAACGTGACTTCTGCATGATCTTGTTTAACTTTCGCTTCGTCGCCATCATGCAAATTTAATGTTTTTGCGGTATCAGGATGAAGGCGAACTGCCGCAACATTTCCTTCCATGATGCGCTGCGCTTCCTGCAAAGGCAAAGCACGACGCACCAAACTGTCTTTTGCATAAATTGGAATTTCACCGATACGAGAAAGTTTTGGCGCTTGATCATCCCATGTTATTTGTGAAGCCGTGCAAGCTGTAAAAGCCGGCGCTTTCTCAAGCAAGTGCTTTAATTCATGTTTCACTTCTTCCGAGGATTCATATCCAAATCCTTCAAGATGCAAGAAATTACCTAATACACGTAAAATTTTCCAAGCCGGTCTTGAAGATTGATAAGGTGCCGCAACGCCGGTGAAACTTTGCCATTCACCTGCTGCATTCACAAATGTGCCTGACGTTTCAGTGAAAGCCGCCATAGGTAAAATGATATCAGCATGTTCTTCAAGCACTGCATTGCGATACAGTGATAATGCCGCCACAAACTTCGCTTCTTTTATTGCAGCAATAGCTTGAGCTGCATTCGCACAATCAAATTCTGGTTCAACATTCATTAATAAGTATGCCTGACGCGGTTTAGCAAGCATTTGATAAGCATTTAAACCAGCTTCTTTTATTTCAGCGGAAGCTGCATGACGATGCGGAATTGCGCCCGCAAGCCATGCTCCCGCTGCATTAGCGCCTTCTGTCAGCAAGCCGACTTTTGCATTTACTGATGCAGCAAACTGGTTTGCCAAAGATCGAATAATGGAAGCTTGCGGATGATTCAGTGCATGCGCACCAAGTAAAACATAAACTTTTTGTTTGCCGGCAAGAGATTCTAAAATAGATTTCGCTTCAGATTTGTTAGTAGCGAGCGCTGCAGCTGCTTGCGGTAAATTTGCTGAAATAATTTTATGATGAACAGCAAAGTTAAAATCATAATCAACAGGATTAATGGCAGCTACCAATGCGCCTTTTAAACTCGCTTCGCGTACACGCAAAGCGGCTAAAGGCTGCTCTTTTTGAATGTTAGAACCAATTAAGATAATCGCATTAGCTTGTGCAAGCTCAGCAAAATTAAAAGACAATCCGGGGAAAAGCCCAATGTTCGCTTGATCTGCGTGATCAATTTCACGCAAACGATGATCGATATTATGACTGCCTAAGCCGCGCATGATTTTTTGTAATAAATAAAATTCTTCAGTTGTCGAATTAGGAGAAGCAAGCGCACCGATTTGATCTGCGCCCTGCTCAGCAATGATAGATTGTAATTTTGTCGTGATCATCTCGAATGCTTTCTGCCATTCAACAGCGCGCCAAGCGCCATCTATGCGCGCCATGGGTTCTGCTAATCGATCTGCGTGGTATAAGCCGGTATAACTGTAACGGTCACGGTCAGACAGCCAGGTTTGATTAATAGCGCCATTTTCACGCGGCACCACGCGTTTGACTTTTCCATAACGTGTATGCACATACACATTCGTGCCTATGCAATCATGCGGAGCGATACTTGGTGCTTGTTCCAATTCCCACGCACGAGCGGTAAAGCGATAAGGCTTAGACGTGAGCGCACCAACGGGGCAAAGATCGATGATATTTCCTGACACTTCTGAATGCATAGCATGACGAACAAATGTGCCAATTTCGGTATGCTCACCGCGATAAGTTCCGCCAAGTTCACGCATGCCGGCCACCTCACTGCCAAAGCGCACGCAGCGCGTGCAATAAATGCAGCGCGTCATCTCTGTTGAAATTAAAGGGCCGAGGTTTTCATCCGCAATCGATCGTTTGCATTCATCATATTCCGAATGCGATGAACCATATCCCATCGATAAGTCTTGTAGTTCACACTCGCCGCCTTGATC
>JAMCWV010000187.1:609-3329 GCA_023481025.1 Gammaproteobacteria bacterium | reverse complement strand
CCGAAAAAAGCATTAGCAGCGCAATTTAACCAGCCACAATTCCCGATTGTTGATCACTACACGTACACCTTCCTTGGCGACGGCTGTTTGATGGAAGGTATTTCTCATGAAGTCTGTTCATTAGCGGGTACATTAGGCCTTGGTAAACTGATTGCTTTTTACGACGACAACGGCATTTCAATTGATGGTGAAGTGGAAGGTTGGTTCACCGATGACACAGTGAAGCGCTTTGAAAGTTACGGTTGGCAGGTGATTGCCAACGTTGACGGTCATGACAGTAACGCCATTGAGCAAGCGATTGCGGCAGCGAAAGCGGACACAGCGCGGCCAACACTGATTTGCTGCAAAACGATTATTGGTTTTGGTGCGCCGAACAAGCAGGGTACCGAAAGCTGTCATGGCGCGCCGTTGGGTGACGACGAAATTGCCAAAACGCGTGAAGCGTTGGGCTGGAACCACGGTGCATTTGAAGTGCCAGCAGATGTTTACGCTGCATGGGACGCAAAAGCAAAAGGCGCTGCCGACGAAGCGCAGTGGAATGAATTATTTGCGGCTTACAGCAAAGCGCACCCAGAATTAGCGGCCGAGTTTAGCCGCCGGATGGCTGGTGAATTACCGGCAAACTGGCAAGAGTCAGTTAACGCTTATGTTGAAAAACTGCAAGCTAACCCAGAAAAAGTCGCAACGCGCAAAGCCTCACAAAATGCCTTAAATGCACTTGGCCCGGTGTTGCCAGAACTCATGGGCGGCTCGGCTGACCTTGCCGGTTCTAACCTAACTATTTGGCAGGATTCCAAGCCGTTAACCGCAGCAGACGCCAGTGGTAACTACATTTATTACGGTGTGCGTGAATTTGGTATGTCGGCGATTATGAACGGCAGTGGAACTGGCGATTATGAACGGCATTCAATTGCACGGTGGTTTCCGCCCGTACGGCGCAACCTTCCTGATGTTTATGGAATACGCACGCAACGCAGTGCGCATGGCCGCATTGATGAAACAACCGGTGATTCATGTGTATACCCATGACTCGATTGGTTTAGGTGAAGACGGCCCGACCCACCAACCGGTTGAGCAGCTAGCTAACTTGCGCTTAACGCCGAACTGCCAAACCTGGCGGCCATGTGACCAAGTGGAATCAGCGATTGCTTGGCAAGCCGCGGTGGAACGGACCGACGGCCCAACTTGTTTGATTTTCACTCGACAAGGCGTGCCGCAAATGGCACGGGATGCGCAACAACTTGCTGACGTTCGCAAAGGTGCGTATGTATTGAAAGATTTCGCGGCGAACCCTGAGCTAATTTTGATTGCCACAGGTTCAGAAGTGGAACTGGCGATGCAAGCGGCTGAACAGCTGAGCGCAAATGGTGAAAAAGTGCGAGTGGTCTCCATGCCGTCTACGTGCGTATTTGACCAGCAAGACAAAGCCTACCGTGACAGCGTACTGCCACCAAGCGTGCGTCGCCGGGTAGCGATTGAAGCGGGTATTGCTGGCTTCTGGCACAAATATACCGGGTTCGACGGTGCGGTTGTGGGCATGACGACTTTCGGTGAGTCAGCGCCGGCGGACGAACTCTTCCGTCATTTCGGCTTTACTGTTGAAAATGTGGTGAAGGTGGCTCAGTCCATCTAATGTTTGAGCGGTCGGTGCAGGCATGTTTCGGCATTGACCGCTTAAGATTAACTTACGCAAGGACTCCTGATGGCGCAGAATGCTGCAGCGCAAGGCGACAAAATTCGTGTCGCAATCAATGGTTTTGGCCGTATCGGTCGGAGTATCGCGCGCGCTTGGATTGAATCAAAGTGGGATCAGCGCATTGAATTGGTTGCGATTAACGAGCTAGCTGCAACCGATGCCATTGCCCATCTTCTGCAATACGATTCGACTCACGGTCGTTTCGCTGCACATGTCAGCGCAAAAGACGATGTTCTGCAGATTAACCAGCACCAAATTCAAGTCTTTCACCGTCGTGATTTGCAGGACTTACCTTGGCGTGAATTGAAAATTGATGTGGTGCTTGAATGTACCGGCGTATTTTCCAGCCGGGAGGACGGTAACGCCCACTTGCAGGCAGGTGCGCGACGTGTGTTGTTTTCGCATCCAGCGGCGCCTGACGTCGACTTTACTCTGATTCAGGGCATCAATAACGCCGATTTAAGTGCAAGTGACCGGATTATTTCCAACGGCTCATGCACAACCAATTGTATCGTCCCGGTGATTAAAGCCCTCGATGATGCCTTTGGCGTCGACAGCGGCACGATTACCACCATTCATTCGGCGATGAATGACCAGCAAGTCATAGATGCTTATCATGACAATTTGCGGTTAGCGCGCGCCGCGTCGCAGTCTATTATTCCCGTCGATACGCGGCTGGCGCGAGGCATCGAGCGAATTCTGCCAAAGTTTGCTGGTCGCTTTGAGGCGATTGCCGTACGGGTGCCGACCACTAACGTCACCGCCATGGATTTGAGTGTCACGCTCGACGCCGATGTCGACATAGCGAAGGTCAATGAGGCGTTGCGAAATGCCGCGCAGCGCGACCTCGCCGGTATTCTTGGGTATACTGAATTGCCGCTGGTGTCATCGGATTTTAATCATGACCCGCGATCAAGTATCATAGACGGCACACAGACGCGAGTGAGTCACAAGCGCCTCGTTAAAGTGCTCTGCTGGTGTGACAATGAATGGGGCTTTGCTAACCGGATGTTGGGGGCTGCAG
>JAMCWV010000187.1:0-599 GCA_023481025.1 Gammaproteobacteria bacterium | reverse complement strand
TAGACTAAACTGCTTTGAATAAATTTTCGCAAGGACTATGAAATGACTGTGAAGTATATGACTGATATGGATCTGCGTGGCAAGCGTGTACTGATCCGCGAAGATTTAAATGTGCCGATTAAAGATGGCAAAGTAACCTCGGATGCGCGCCTAAAAGCAGCATTACCGACCTTGCAGAGTGCACTCGAGCAGGGCGCAAAAGTCATGGTGATGTCGCATTTAGGTCGTCCCGAAGAAGGTGTATTTGATGAAGCCTACTCCATGGCGCCTGTGGTCAAGTACCTTGCTGATGCACTCAATTTCCCAGTCCGTCTTGAAAGCAATTACTTAGACGGTGTTGAAGTCGCTGGCGGTGAGCTGGTGGTGTTCGAAAACGTCCGCTTTAATATCGGCGAAAAGAAGAATGACCCTGCGTTGGCGAAGCGTATGGCGGCCTTGTGTGACGTGTTTGTTATGGACGCGTTTGGTACTGCTCATCGGGCACAAGCGTCGACTTATGGTGTCGCGCAATATGCGCCGATTGCCTGCGCGGGACCTCTGCTTGCGGCTGAACTCGATGCCCTCGGTAAAGCACTAAAAAGCCCACAGCGGCCGTTAGT
>JAMCWV010000197.1:2585-3305 GCA_023481025.1 Gammaproteobacteria bacterium | reverse complement strand
ATCGAATCCAAGCGTCATGTTGGCCGCTGGACTGGTTGCGAAAAAGGCAATTGAAAAGGGCTTGCAGCGTAAACCATGGGTGAAGTCGTCGTTAGCTCCAGGCTCAAAAGTGGTAACCGATTATTTAGCCGCGGCTGGACTCAATGACTACCTCGATCAACTTGGGTTTGATTTAGTCGGGTATGGCTGCACGACCTGCATTGGTAACTCTGGGCCATTGCCAGACGATGTGTCCACTGCGGTCGATAAAGGTGACCTCGTAGTATCTTCGGTGTTATCGGGTAACCGCAACTTTGAAGGGCGAATCCATCCCCAAGTGAAAGCCAACTGGTTGGCCTCACCACCCTTAGTGGTTGCCTTTGCATTGGCCGGAACAACGCGAATCAACCTTGCCGAAGAGCCTTTGGGCAACGACCAAGATGGTAACCCTGTTTACTTGAAAGATATTTGGCCAAGCACAGCTGAAATCAAGCACGAAGTGGAGAAAGTGGTCAGCGATATGTTCCGTCAACAATATGCTGAGGTTTTTGATGGTGATGAGCATTGGCAGAATCTTGAAATTCCAGATTCGCTGACGTACGAATGGCGTGGTGAGTCGACCTATGTGGCAAATCCACCATTCTTTGCCGGTATTGACCAACCAGCACCAGAGCCAAAGGATATTCAAGGCGCACGCGTTTTGGCAGTATTTGGTGACACCATTACGACCGACCATATTTC
>JAMCWV010000197.1:0-2536 GCA_023481025.1 Gammaproteobacteria bacterium | reverse complement strand
TGGCGGTGAAAGATTTCAACTCGTATGGTTCGCGACGTGGTAATCATGAAGTCATGATGCGCGGTACCTTTGCCAATATCCGGATTAAGAATTTGATGGTCAAAGGCAGTGAAGGTGGCGTCACGATTCATATTCCAAGCGGCGAAGAACTCTCGATTTATGATGCGGCCATGCGTTATCAAGAGGAAGGCACACCATTGGTTGTTCTCGCCGGCAAGGAATATGGCACCGGCTCAAGCCGTGACTGGGCGGCTAAAGGAACGCGTTTATTGGGCGTGAAAGCAGTGATTGCAGAAAGCTACGAACGGATTCATCGTTCCAATCTTGTCGGCATGGGTGTGTTGCCGTTGCAGTTTAAGAATGGCGACAGCGCGCAAAGTCTCGGCCTAACTGGGCAGGAGGAAATTCACCTGACTGGATTGAGTAAAGATATTAAGCCGGGACAGTTAGTGCAAGCTGAAGCAGTGAAAGAGAATGGTGAGCGGGTCAAATTTGAACTGACCTGCCGAATCGACACGCTGAATGAAGTGAGATACTTCCTCAGTGGCGGTATTTTACATCATGTCTTGCGGCAGCTTGTTGCTGCTTAACAAGAGCTAAATAAGAAAAAGGCCCCAGCTGTTCAGCTTGGGGCCTTTTTTTGCTTAGCGTCGCGCCGACAGGTCAGTACGTCGAATGGTGACGACGACACCATAATGTGGATGATCAAAGTAATGGGTTTGGTGTGAAATGACCCGACGAAGCTGCTTTAACGGATACGCTCGCAAGAACTCGAGTTGATGCTGGTCGTCACTAAGGAAATCATTGACTTGCTCGTCGTAGTGACGAGCTTCGGCTTCAAGTTGAACGATATCGCGTAAGTTAAAATCGAGATCAACATGGAGAAAATTGCCGACTAGATACAGATGCAGCAATCCATCGAGTTCCCAGACTTCTTCAGGTAAGCCTCTAGGTATACGGGCAGGCACAAGCGGCGGCAAGGTCTCTGCTGCAGAGAGCGGCTTAAAACGAAATGTTCCTTGATCAAGGGCGGCTAAAGTCCGATTTAGGCGGCTAAATTGGTCTTCGTCAAACTCGTCCAAGGTGACCGGCTCATACATAAATGATAAGGCTTGTTGGCGCGGTGTCGGTGAAATTGGCTGGCCAAAATAGTCGAATTCAGCGCTGAAATTACGGCCACCGAAAACCCGCATTTTGCGTCCGACATTGCGCGTAAAGACAGGCTGCCGCCAACTGGCATGAACGATGGGTTGCGTATCGCCGCGTCGTTCGAGTTGACGTCGCAAGGCATTAAATTCAAATTGCTCTTGATTGACTAAAAACGGAATTTCAGCGCGCAATAATTCACTTCGGCTGCCATCACTAAAGCCTGAAAAAAGCAGTGGGGCGCGTTGGGGTAATTGACCACTGAATTCCTCCTGGCCAAGGTACCAACTCTCCACTAGCGGTAAGTGCGGTAAACGCCGACAGCTAATACGCTCTGCTGAATATTGCTGCAGTTCGGCGCGTAAACTCGCGGTGCTCAGCAATCGTTGACGCAGCCATGGAACATAACCGAGGGTGCCTGAACAGCTTGGTAGCGCATTAATAAATCCACGAATATCCGCAACTAAACGCGGGGTGAAAATATCGCGGCTGCCCTCAGTGGCAATCGGTTGTACCGGTAAAGGAAACTGTTCTTGCTGCTGTTCATCGTCGGCAGTGAGGTATTTAAAGACTAAAACTTCGACTTCAAACCAGCGATAACCGCGGTCTCGAATTTCCTCGTCGTCAGCCTGTGCAGGAGCAGTCACCGTCAATAGCGCAACACTGATCAAGGCTAGAAATAACCATAGATGGGCATTGGAAAGGCCCCGTTTGTTCAATAAAAAAGCTAACGATCTCATACGGCTATACACTCTCATCGGCATTATTCTGAAGACGTAGCAATAATGACTGTATCAGTTTTATCCGCTCCTGGGTATCGACCACAGCGCGTTTTATCTTCAATCGTTGCGAGCCGTCCATGCCAAATGTGTCAGGCTCTTGCTGCAACAACTGAATGATCGTGGTTGGCTCAACTGGAGTCCGGTCGGCAAATTCAAGATGACCACCATTCGGCCCCACTTCAATTTTACGAATGCCTAATGGCTCGGCAATTAAGCGCAGCTCGCTGAGGCGGAAAAGATTCTTTGCCGCGTCGGGGAGTAAGCCGAAGCGGTCGATCAGTTCAACTTGAATGGCGTCGAGCTCAGTTGCGTCAGCAGCACCGGCAATGCGTTTATACATCGACAGTCGTACGTTAATATCGCGAATATAGGCTTCCGGCAGCAACGCTGGAATTCGTAATTCAATTTCAGTCTGTGCTCGCAGCAGTTGATCGAGCGAGGGCTCACGTCCCTCGCGCAATGCTGTCACGGCTTGTTCGAGCATGTCCATATACAAACTAAAGCCAATACTCTCAATTTGACCACTTTGTTCGTCGCCAAGTAATTCACCGGCGCCACGAATTTCCAGATCATGTGTGGCCAACACAAACCCAGCACCAAGATCTTCC
>JAMCWV010000132.1 GCA_023481025.1 Gammaproteobacteria bacterium | reverse complement strand
CTTTTTTCTCGCCTTCCAGGGTGTCCAGCAACTGCGAATCACGCGCAGTACCCAGTGTGGTTACGACCAGCGCCTGAGTTTCACCCCGGGTAAAGAGTGCCGAGCCATGGGTACGGCCCAGTACGCCGACTTCAATATTCAGCGGACGCACGGTGCGGGTGTCACGACCATCGATACGCGGGTTACCGTTGACCACGCTTTCACGCACGGTGCGGTATTCAATTTCACCAAAGGCGTCTTTGACTTCACCCTGGCTGGGCTGACCTTCTTCTTCGCCGGCCAGCGCTTCGATAGCCTGGGTGCGCAGCTCACCAAGACGAGTGTAACGCGCCATCTTGTCGGTGATGGTGTAGGCCTCGGCAATACCAGCGCCAAACTGACCCTTGACCGCATCCAGCAGCGCGGTATTTTCCGGCTCTGCCTGCCAGTCCCAGGTCGGCTTGCCAGCTTCGGCAGCCAGTTCCTTGATGGCCTGAATGGCCGGCTGGAATTCCATGTGGGCGAAGAGAACGGCACCCAGCATCTGGTCTTCGGTCAGCTCTTGCGCTTCCGACTCAACCATCAGCACAGCGTCTTCGGTACCGGCAACCACCATCTCCAGACGCGAGCTCTTCAGCTGCTCGTAGTTGGGGTTGAGGATATAGCCGTTGTTCTCGTCAAAACCAACGCGGGAGCCAGCAATCGGACCCTCGAAAGGAATACCGGAAATCGCCAGTGCAGCCGAGGTGCCGAGCATGGCTGCGACATCAGGGTCAGTGGTCTTGTCGGTGGACACCACGGTGCAGACTACCTGCACTTCGTTCATGAAGCCTTCCGGGAACAGCGGACGGATCGGGCGATCGATCAAACGTGAGGTCAGCGTCTCTTTCTCGGACGGACGGCCTTCACGCTTGAAAAAACCGCCGGGGATACGGCCGGCGGCATAGGTTTTCTCGACATAATGGACTGACAGCGGGAAGAAATCCCGACCAGCGTCGGCTTTCTTGGCGCCGACCACAGTGACCAGGACACTGACCGCATCATCGATGCTGACCAGAACGGCGCCTGTCGCCTGACGGGCAATACGGCCCGTTTCCAGGGTGACTGTGCTGTCACCCAGCTTGAACTGCTTGATTACCGGTTTCATCACGGTGTTTCTCTCTCTTCTCTACTTGCCTTCGGGCGGAATCCTGGGCATGACCGGGAATCGGACCCGGTCATGTCCAAAAGGGTGTGATCGCTTAGCGACGCAGACCCAGACGGCCAATCAGATCACTGTACCGCGTAGTGTCTTTCGACTTCAGGTAATCCAGCAGCTTACGACGCTGGTTAACCATGCGGATCAGACCGCGACGCGAATGGTGATCCTTCTTGTTGTCCTTGAAGTGACCTTGCAGCTTGTTGATGTTTGCAGTCAACAGCGCTACCTGGACTTCCGGAGAACCAGTGTCACCTTCGCCACGCTGGTAGTCAGTTACGATTGATGCCTTTTCTTCAACGCTCAGTGCCATGTTGAAATTTCCTCTGAGGTAACAGGCCGGGACCCTGTCCCGTGTGATATAGCGAGGAATGACCGTGCCTGTTGACAGCCACCCTCGTTGTGACCCTGACGGGTCAACTCGGTTCCTGCAGCACTGGCCACAGGCAATGAATTCTTAACCATTGAAGCGCATCAGGCGCTTCGGTGCCACGCGGGCATCGTCGGTCATTTCACCGATGCCGATGAAACGCCCGCCCGGATCGCGCAGGCGAACCAGACCAAAAGCCGGCGCACCCGGCACGCGCACTGCCTGACCATGATTCAGGTAATGTGCGGTATCCTCGGTCAGCTGCACCTCTGGCCAGTCTTCCAGGCCGCTGTCCATCGGCAGCAGCAACTGATCCAGGGCCTCGGCACCGCCTTCGGCGTGCAAGGCTTCCAGCTGTTCCAGATTGACACACTGGGCCTCAATGAAAGGCCCGGCCTGGATCCGCCGCAACGCCGACACATGCGCACCACAGCCCAGCGCATGGCCAATATCCTCGACCAGCGAACGGATATAGGTGCCCTTGCTGCAATGCACCTGCAGACGTAAACGGTCACCGTCCAGCGTCAGCAGGGTCAGCTGATCAATAGTAACAGATCGCGCTGGACGCTCCACGGTTTCGCCGGCACGGGCCAGCTTGTACAGCGGCTGACCATCCTTTTTCAGCGCCGAATACATCGGCGGCACCTGCTCGATGGCACCACGAAAGCGCGGCAGCACAGCCTCTACCGCCGCCAGATCGACATTCACCGGCCGCATCTCCAGCACCTCGCCCTCAGCATCACCGGTAGTGGTGGTCATGCCCAGCCGAGCTTCAGTGACATAGGCCTTATCGGCATCCAGCAGATACTGGGAAAACTTGGTTGCCTCACCCAGGCACAACGGCAGTACGCCGGTGGCCAGCGGGTCCAGACTACCGGTATGCCCGCCCTTATTGGCATTGAACAACCAGCGCACTTTCTGCAATGCGGCATTCGAGCTCATGCCCAGCGGCTTATCAAAAATCAGCACGCCATCAATATCGCGGCGCTTGCGACGCACTCCCACAGCGCTACTCCTTGTCGCCGCTGTCAGTCTGGTGGCGACGGTCTTCAGCCACCGCCTGCTCGATCAGTGACGACAGACGCACACCACGACGGACACTCTCGTCGTAATGGAAATGCAACTGCGGAATACTGCGCAGCTTCATGCTGCGGCCGAGCAACATGCGCAGGAATCCGGCGGCATCCTTGAGGATCTCCAGGTTCTGTGCGATATCCTCATTACTGTCCTTGCCCATCAGGGTAATGAACACCTTGGCATGCGCCATATCACGACTGACATCAACCGCCGTCACGGTCACCATACCCAGGCGCGGGTCTTTGACCTCGCGCTGGATCAGCTGCGCCAATTCGCGCTGCATCTGGTCACCCACACGCTGGGTACGACTATATTCTTTGGCCATATAAACCTCTAGCTGCAAGCTGCAAGCTGCAAGCTGCAACAATAGTGGGTGGCAGAACTGCTGGCACACCAACCGAAAACGACAAACGGCAAGCGGTCAACAACAGCCTGTCGCTGTCATCGAACACTTGCCGCCTGATGCTGCTTTAGAGCGTCCGCGCTACCTGAACGCGCTCGAACACTTCGATGCGATCACCAGAACGAACGTCATTGTAGTTCTTCACCCCGATACCGCACTCCATGCCGTTGCGCACTTCGGCAACGTCATCCTTGAAGCGGCGCAGGGATTCCAGCTCGCCCTCGTAGATAACCACGTCTTCACGCAGTACCCGGATCGGGCGATTACGATAAACGGTACCCTCGATCACCATTCAGCCGGCAACTGCA
>JAMCWV010000079.1 GCA_023481025.1 Gammaproteobacteria bacterium | reverse complement strand
CCGCACGGTTTTGTGCAGCCTTCAAGTTGGCTTGATCAATATCGTCGTATCTATAAATTATTTGAAGATAATTTGAAGTAATCGGCATAAAGGTATGACTAAAATAGGGCAGCTTGAAGCTGCCCTATTTTTTTACTTCTTGATAAAATCAATTGGTTTACGGCGTAGGCCGGGAACTGCTAAAGCTCCACCGATTGCGCCGCCAAGATGAGTTAGGTAGGCGACTTCAGCACCCAGCCAATCTTGATAACCGCTATTGATGGTCATATCAAGCACAAGTTTGACGACCACTGCAGCGAGCACCACAAAACCAAACTTATTCCCTTGTTTGGTGAGCAGAACCCCAGCGTAAACGGCGATGCCATGCAAGACGCCGGATAATCCAACAAAAAGGTATTCTTGGCTCACAGCAATCGGCACAATCGTCGCAAATAGCGCGCTGATGACCATAACGTTGACGAGTAAGCGACCTTGCAATTGTTGGCGAAAAATGACGGCGAGTAACAGCAGTGCGGCAAGGTTAAGTAGTAGATGCTGGAGATTCAAGTGAACCAGATGTGTGGTGAAAATACGCCAGGGTTGTGCCAGTAATCCATCCTCACTAAGTGTCAGATAATCATGCCATTGCGGCTGAAACTGAATAAGAACGCATATGACTGCAATCGCCACAGGTGCGATGAGAAAACGAAAAGGAATGGATTGTTGCATGAGATGTCCTGTAAACGTTGCGAATTTTCCTAAGCTTCGTATGATACCCTTAATCATTCACAAATCGCAAAATGAGCTGTTTTATGAGTTTAGCAAAACCTTCTTTTTCTTTTCCGGCTAGTCTTATCGCCAGTGCCTTATGGTTAACGGCGTGTGCCCCAGCACCCGAGTCTGAAACGATCATCGCCGACCCTGAAGCGGCGACGGGGCGCAGTGTCAATGAAGTTGCTTATGCACAAAACTTTATGGTTTCAGCGGCCAACCCCTATGCAACTGAAGCTGGATTAGCGATCTTACGCCAAGGTGGCACGGCGATTGATGCGGCGGTTGCCGTGCAGGCCATGCTGACGCTAGTGGAGCCGCAGTCTTCAGGGATTGGTGGCGGTGCGTTTATGCTGTATTGGGATAACAGCAGCCAACAGCTCTATAGTCTCGACGCGCGTGAAACAGCGCCGATGGCGGCTACACCAGACTTGTTCCTTGATGAACAAGGTCAACCACCAACCTATTTAGAAGCGCTGGTGGGCGGTCGTTCCGTCGGGACACCGGGAGTAATGCGTGGTTTAGAAGCGGCACATCAACGCTGGGGAACACAGCAATGGGGTGATTTATTTACCAGCACGATTGAGCGTGCCGAAGCGGGCTTTATTGTTACTCCACGCTTAGCGCGATTGATCGAAATGGAACTCAATCCGGGACTGACAGCGCTCGGTGCTGCGCGCGATTACTTCTGGCCCAATGGTCAGCCATTACAGGCAAATAGCCGGAAGCAGAATCCGGAACTAGCACAGACCTTACGAGCAATTGCCGATCAAGGTGCCGATGCGTTGCATCAAGGACCGATAGCAGAAGCGATTGTTGCTGCAGTCCAAAACAGTGAAGTGCAGCCGGGTTTGTTGACGTTGGACGATCTCGCCAGTTATCAGCCGGTCTGGCGGGAGCCGGTTTGCGGAGGCTACCGTGTTTTCGAAATTTGCAGTATGGGACCACCGAGTTCAGGTGGAATCACCATGTTACAGATTATGGCGTTACTCGAACCGTTCGACCTACACACGCTCGAGGTTAATGGTGAAGAAGCCTTGCACTTTTTTACTCAAGCGTCACGTTTAGCTTTTGCTGATCGTAATCGCTATATCGCCGATGCAGATTTTATGGAAGTACCCATTTCAGCACTGCTAAATCGTGACTATCTCGACAGTCGCGTTGCCTATATTGGTGGCACCGACATGGGCCATGCTTTACCCGGTTCGCTCGAGGACCTGTTGCGTGCTGACGATCAGTCGCCAGAGTTCCCTAATACCAGCCACTTTAGTATTGTTGATCAATATGGCAATGCGGTTTCGGTGACCACCACCATTGAGTTTGGTTTTGGTTCGGGTGTGATGACCAATGGTTTTTTATTAAATAATCAGCTGACTGATTTTTCTTGGGTGCCAGAAATAGATGGTGAGCCGGTGGCCAATCGGGTCGAGCCGGGAAAACGTCCGCGTAGCTCAATGGCACCGGCAATTGTATTTGATGAAGCAGGACAGGTTTTGCATGTGGTCGGTTCGCCGGGTGGCCCGCGGATTATTAATTATGTCACGCAAACCATGATTGCTTTGCTGGACTGGGATTTGGACATGCAAGCGGCGATTGACTTACCAAAGATTACCAACCTGAATGGGGCAACAGCGCTGGAACGCGGTACTAATTTAGAGCGCTTGTTACCGCTCTTTGAAGCCCGAGGCCATGATGTTCAAGTGCGCGACCTGAATAGTGGATTACATGGCATCTCAATTCGCGATGGTCGCTTAGAAGGCGGCGCCGACCCGCGGCGAGAGGGTACAGCAAAAGGAGATAGTTATGAGTGATACCATTTTTACTAAAATTATTAATCGTGAAATCCCGGCCGACATCGTTTACGAAGACGAATTAGCGTTGGCATTTAAAGATATTAATCCGCAGGCGCCATTTCACTGTTTGATTATTCCAAAGAAGGCGATTGCTACGGTTAACGATATTGGCAAAGGCGATCGTGAGATTGTCGGTCACCTGTATTTTGTCGCTGGTGAAATTGCGCGTGAACATGGCTTCGCTAATGAAGGGTATCGCGTGGTGATGAACTGTAACGAATTTGGTGGTCAAACCGTCTATCATATTCATGTCCACCTGCTAGCCGGTAAACCTATGGGGTGGCCGCCTTACCAGGATAAGCTAAAACGAACGAATCCGATCGAAGCCTAGCTCGCCAAAGAAAAGCCCCGAATCAGGAGATTTGGGGCTTATTTTGGACTAGTCGATTGCTCGTAAAATCAAACCTTTTAAATACCAACCTTCAGGATAATGAATGTGAACTGGATGGTCTGCTGATTGTTGCGTCCAAGCCACAATTTGTAGATCGCGATTGGCGTCTAGGCAAGCATCCGCAACAACTTTCTGAAAGAGCTCCGCGCTCAGCAAACCAGAGCAGGAGAAGGTCAACAAAACACCACCCGGCGCTAAAATTTTTGCGGCCAAACGGTTAATGTCTTTGTAACCACGACAAGCCCGGTTCAAGCTGGCTTTCGAGTCGACGAATTTAGGTGGGTCAAGGACGATGACATCAAAGGTTTCGCCTTGCTCTGCATAAGTCCGAAGCTGCTCGAATACATCGGCTTTGACGTGTTTAACGTTC
>JAMCWV010000263.1 GCA_023481025.1 Gammaproteobacteria bacterium | reverse complement strand
ATCGTACCTCTCCTTTTATCCAGAGAATTTGGTCTTTTTCTAACAGCGCTTCATATTGTTCAAACTCACGATTAAACAAACGCACCTCTAAACGTGCGCTTTTATCGTCGATGGTCAACAAGCCCCAACGTTGGCCTTTTTTATTGACCATTGAGCGAGCGTCTAAAACTAAGCCTGCTACGGCAACCTGCTCACCTTTGCGAGTTTTATCCACCTCAGCCAAGCGACTATTGGTGTAATGGGCTAGCTCTTTGCGATAACGATTTACCGGATGTCCGGTTAAGTATAGCCCTAATGTATCCCTTTCACCTTCAAGCCAGACCGCTTCCGGCCATTCTGGCACTTGCTCAAATTCGTGTTCAATGTTCTCGGGCTCATTTGCCAATACCCCGAACAAATCAGCTTGGCCGACCGCTTCCGCTTGTGCGTGCTGCTCAGCTTGGCGCATAGCTTTGTCTAATGACGCCATCAGTGCTGCCCGGTGCGGCCCAAGCCGGTCCATCGCTCCGGCTCGAATTAAACGTTCAAGCACGCGGCGATTAAGCTTTTTCAAGTCGACCCGGTTACAGAAATCAAACAGGTCGCTAAACGGGCCACCCTCATCACGGGCCGCGATAATCGATTCAATCGGGCCTTCACCAACGCCTTTAATCGCGCCGATGCCATAGATAATCCGTTGTTCGTCATCCACCGAGAACTTGTGCTGACCGACGTTGACATCCGGCGGAAGAATTTTCAGCCCCATGCGCTCGCACTCGTCAACTAAGGTGACGATTTTGTCCGTATTGTCCATGTCGGCGGACATCACCGCCGCCATGAATTCGGCAGGATAATGCACTTTCATCCACAGCGTTTGGTACGACACCAGCGCGTAGGCTGCTGAGTGCGATTTGTTAAAGCCGTAGCCAGCAAACTTTTCTACTAGGTCAAAGATTTTAATGGCGAGCGTCGGATCAATGCCATTGTCGGCGGCACCTTGCTCAAAGACACTACGCTGCTTTTCCATCTCTTCAGGTTTTTTCTTACCCATGGCACGGCGTAATAAGTCAGCGCCACCGAGGGTATAGCCGGCCAACACCTGAGCGATCTGCATAACCTGTTCTTGATAAAGAATGACACCGTAGGTTGGCTCCAGAATCGGCTTCAAACTCTCGTGTTGATAGGTTGAATCAGGATAGGAAATTTCTTCTCGACCATGCTTACGGTCAATAAAGTTGTCAACCATGCCGGATTGCAGCGGACCCGGTCGGAACAAGGCAACTAATGCGATAATGTCTTCGAAGCTATCCGGTAAAAGGCGCTTGATCAGCTCTTTCATTCCCCGCGATTCAAGCTGGAATACCGCAGTGGTCTCCGCCCGTTTCAAAACGTCGAAACAACGCGAATCGGTTAATGGAATCGATTCAATGTGAATTGCAGGTTGATTTTTCTCTTGGCGTCGAGCATTGACCATGTCCAACGCCCACTGAATAATTGTCAGGGTGCGTAAGCCAAGGAAATCGAATTTGACCAAGCCAGCAGTTTCGACATCGTTTTTATCAAACTGGGTAACTGGGAACTTGCCTTCAGAGTCACAATAGAGCGGTGTGAAGTCGGTAATCTTGGTTGGTGCAATGACCACACCACCTGCATGTTTACCGGCGTTACGGGTGACCCCTTCAAGCCGGCGCGCCATGTCAATTACTTCACGCACTTCGTCATCGCTGTCGTACAGTTCAGGTAGTCTCGGCTCTTCTTCAAAAGCCTGCGCCAAGGTCATGCCCGGCGTCGGTGGAATCAACTTGGAAATACGGTCAACAAAACCGTACGGCTGACCCAATACCCGACCAACGTCACGAACCACTGCCTTCGCAGCCATGGTGCCAAAGGTAATAATCTGTGACACCGCCTCACGACCGTAAAGCTCGGCGACGTGATCAATCACTTCATCACGGCGATCCATACAAAAGTCGACATCGAAGTCCGGCATTGAAACCCGTTCAGGGTTCAAGAAACGTTCGAAAAGCAGGTCAAATTCAAGCGGGTCGAGATCGGTGATTTTCAGCGCATAAGCCACTAATGAACCGGCTCCCGAACCACGTCCTGGCCCGACCGGAATACCGTTATCTTTACTCCACTGAATAAATTCCATAACGATTAAGAAGTAACCGGGGAAACCCATGTTATTAATAACTTCTAACTCAATCGCTAAACGCTCGTCGTACTCGCCGCGCTTCGCCGCACGTACTTCCGGATCAGGAAAAAGAAACGCCAGGCGCTCCTCGAGCCCCTCTTGCGACTTCTTCACCAAATACTCGTCTTCCGTTAAACCTCCGGTGGGGAAGTTCGGCAAGAAATATTCATTCAGACGCACGGTAACATTACAGCGGCGGGCAATTTCCACCGTGTTCGCTAACGCTTGTGGAATATCGGCAAACAAGGCTTCCATCTCTTCGCTGCTGCGCAAGTATTGCTGGCGACTGTAGCGTTGTGGACGGCGTGGGTCTGCTAACGTGTAACTGTCATGAATAGCTACACGAATTTCATGCGCTTCAAAGTCGTCCGCTTCAAGAAATACGACCGCGTTGGTCGCCACAACAGGCAAATCGGCTTCTGCAGCGAGCTCAACCGCCGCGTGCACATAACGCTCTTCATCAGCGCGCCCTGTGCGGGTCAACTCAAGATAAAATCGGTCAGGGAAATGTTGCTGATAAAATGCGACACTTTGCTGTAATGGCTTGCGTTGATTGCGCAGAATGGCGCGACCAATATCGCCGTCTTTGCTGCCCGAAAGCAACAAGATACCTTCGCCCCAAGTGGCGAGCCATTCTTGATCAATACAGGGTTTTCCGGCGCGATGGCCACGTTGATAAGCGGCCGAAATGAGCTCAGTTAAATTCTTGTAGCCCTGCTCATTCATGGCTAATGCGGTGAGTCGAAATGGCTCTTCTGGCCAGTTTTCCGAGAGGACATTTAAGTCACAACCAATAATTGGTTTAATGCCGGAGCCGCGTGCTGTTTGATAGTAACGCACTAAACCACACAGGTTCATTTCGTCCGTAATTGCCATTGCAGGCATCTGTAAAGCAGCCACACGCTGACAAATCGGCTTCACTTTCGCTAAGCCGTCAACCATGGAAAAGTCGCTATGAATGCGTAAATGTACAAACGCCGGAGAGCTCATGATGTCCTAATTCGTCGTTTTTATTTTACTGTTTTAGTTTACTACGAAGACTCTGCATTGTGCCTCAAAGCGACGCAGGTGTCACCCGCAATGACGGCTTGCAGAAAAGAAAAATGAGAAACCGCCGGACGGCGTTTAATGCTTTGAAATTAAAGGAGATAACTAGGAAAATGGCGGAGCGGACGGGACTCGAACCCGCGACCCCCGGCGTG
>JAMCWV010000028.1 GCA_023481025.1 Gammaproteobacteria bacterium | reverse complement strand
GGGCTTCTTGGTGATGAAGCGCGTGGACACTATCATCTGCAAATTCTGTTCGATGATCCAGACAAACTGGCTCAGCTAAGTGAGTCGCTATGGGTTTCTCCTGTATCGGTCATTCAAGACTTAATTTCCGCTGGTTATACGGATGAGGCAATTGCGCTTGTCGGCGCCCATCCTAGAATGAATCAGGTCCGTATTGTTTTTGCTGCCTTGGTTGAGGAAGAGCGCTTCGTTGAAGCGCTGCAAAAACTCGGCGAATACAATCTGGACGATTCGGCCACAGTCTGGGTCATGCTGACCATTGCTCATGGCTATCTCAAGCGCGGTGTTTTACCCAATGCAGAGGCGCGGGAAGTGATGCAACAGTATTGGTCACGTTACATGCCCGCCGAAGAGTCGGTTTAACTTCAGTCCAAGGCAATCCCTAACGTGAGCAATAAGATAAATGCATGAATAAGTGCGACATTGAGACCCAAAAAAGGAATCAACTGCGGGATATTGTTTGCGTGTTGATGGACACCTTTGATGAGTTTCGGTGCCATTAAGGCGGAAAAGAGAGCAAGAATACTCAAGGTGGGTAGGATATGATTCCAAACGCCAACAAGCACAATCACGTAAGCAAGGACTAACTGACCAGAGAAAAGCCATGCACTGCGGCGACGGCCAATCATAATCGGAAAGTGAAAGCGGCCAACGGATTCGTCCGCTTCACAATCGGGGAACTGATTCAGCAATAGTAAGTTATTGACGAGCAACATCACCATGACCGCCAGCACCCAAATCATTAAGTTCAATTCGCGCGCAAACACCCACGCGGCGCCTAATGTCATGAGCAAACCAAAACCGACCCCGGGTGCAATGAGACAAAGCACAGGCTCCTGATTCAGTGGCTTGGTATAGAACAAAATTAACAACACGCCCGGCAGCCCCAACCACAGCAAACTGATACTGTATTGCTGCACAATCGCTAGCCCGGCTGCAATCACAATGATTAAACTAACAATCGCCAACGCGAGCGCCCAACTTGCCATTGCCGGATTGCGCACTAGCGCACCGCTGCCACCGCTAAACGCTGTTTTACGGGTTTTAAAATCGAGCCCACTGCGAAAATCCATATATTCGTTTAATGCATTCACACTCACATGGGCAAAAATCGCAACCACGCTGACAAGCCAAAGTGTTTTGGCGGGCGGCCAGCCGGAGTAGTAGTAACCAATGGCCAATGCAAGGAGTAAACAGGCAAGAGTCAGGGTCAGGAAGTTCGCCCGCGAGACCGCTAATAAATCAGAGAGTTTCAGCATTTATTTCTTCTATTTTTGTTCGCTAAGTTGCGGCAGGAAGTCCTGCTCTAACCGCTCTAGCCATTGTTTACCGAAGCTACTAAACAGTTTTTTCTGGTGCTGCAGAAATGCTTGACCACATGCGTCGAGCAGTTCTTGGTTCGCTGCTAATTGTTCCACTTTTACCCAATCATTCCAAACACTATGAAGTCCCCAGTTTGCATCGTGGATTTCACACCCTGGTAAACGATAGTGAAACGTCGGCCGTGCTTTAACCAAACGCGTATCAACCGCAGCGACTAACTTGTCTTCGTCAAGGTGGCGAAATAACGGCAGCATATCGAGAGCACGGTTGCGCGTTGGATTATGTTCGAGGTAATCGTCCATGAGTGTCGCTAAGTCCGGCCAATAGTCTGGACTTAGGGTGAGCTCCAAATACTCTTTCGGAAAGGGATCGATATAGTTACTGATGCGCCGTGAAATGTCCGGGTCAATGCGCGCGAGCAGCCAGTCGTACAAGCACAGAAAAGCTTTAATATGCGCCATGATTGTGCGGCTATCTAACGACGGTAGTTCTGGGTTCAGCTGCATACCAAATGCATAAGCTAAACTGTCAGAGGAGCCTCGAGCACCGGCGGCCCGTAAATCATCCATTAACGTCTCGACCTCAGATAAGCGCGAAAGTGGCAGCGGTGGGCTAACCACTTCAACCGGCACCACACTCTCGGCAACCCAAGCCAAGCCCTTTTCCGTTGCGGCCCGCAATTCGTCTTGCTCTTCTTCGCGGCCCATTTTCTTCAGGTAACTGTAGTCAAATTCAATCACCCAGTCACCGGCAGAATCACCACTGATGGTCTTTTCATAACGTCCCTGAGAGCTGACTTCACAGGTGTCACATTGTTTGGCAAGGAATGTTTGCAGAACCTCTGCAGCAGCCGCTAAGTTCAAATCACCAAACTCAATTTCAACACCTACCGCACGTTCATCACCTTCGGCGTTGGTTTGCTCGGGGGGCGTCAGTAATTGTGGTTTTGTCATCAATGTCTACTCCTTATCCGCTGCATCGATTGCTGGATTAACTTCGCTGATGCGGCGATAAACCCAAGCTGGCTTGCCGTCGGCAAGATAGTACAAATAGCGTTCATAGCGCACACCCACGCGCTCATAGCGATCAAGACGGCGTAATTGTGCAGCAGTGACATAAAAAATGCGCCCTTGCGTGACGGCATCGTCGTCAGGCAATAAATCTAAACGATGTCGCCGATAACCTTCAAGCTCTGCTGGCGCCGTTGGCACGTAGGCACGAATCACCAGACTGCGAACAAAGGGATTGGTCAATGTACCGAAGGCAAATACGCGATGTTCCGCCTCTGGATCGATGTCGAGTGTCGTTTCGGAAAAGTTAAAACTATAAGGATTTAACCAAATCCACCACCATACACCCATTGCGATGATCACGATGATGAGTACCGCTGTAATTTTTGTCACCTTGGCCCCCGTATATTTCGTGTTGTTTTTGTGTATCATGCAGGAGTTGTGATTACAAATAGAAGATGGGAACAACCAAGAGGAAAAACCCATGCGTACTTTAAACAAATTTGCTCGTTGTCGTGCCGCAATTGGCGTTGCAGCGGCAGTGACTGCTGCCTTGATGTTAACTGCCTGCGGCCAAGCACCGCAAACCCCTGAAGTATCAGCTGAACCGGAAGCTTATGTCTTGATTCCATCAGCCCAAGAGCGCCTAGATATTTATGTGCCAGTGGAAATGGGCGTTGATATTTCCCATTTAACCGACCAGCAAAAAGAATTAGTGAGTTTGCTAATTGATGCAGCTGACATCATGGACGAGCTATTTTGGATGCAGGCCTATCCGGGTGACCGCCAAGAGTTTCTATCGCGCATTACCGACCCGAAAGTGCGCCAGTTTGCTGAGATAAACTACGGCCCATGGGACCGCTTGAACAATATGCAACCGTTCTTACAAGGGTACGGTCCAAAACCAGCTGGCGCTAATTACTATCCAGCCGACATGTCACGCGAAGAATTTGATGCAGCCGATTTAGCCGGTAAAGACGATTTGTATACCTTGATTCGCCGCAATGACAGAT
>JAMCWV010000060.1 GCA_023481025.1 Gammaproteobacteria bacterium | reverse complement strand
TCGCTCTTCGAGACACCCAGGATAGCGACTTCAGGAGCGTTCACAATTGGCGTAAACGCCGTACCGCCGATGCCACCAAGGCTCGAAATCGACATACAGCCACCTTGCATATCCGCTGCTTTGAGCTTGCCATCACGAGCACGGATGCTGACATCCGCAAGCTCTTTCGAAAGCTCGATAATGCCTTTCTTGTCGACGTCACGAATAACCGGAACAACCAGACCATTTGGCGTGTCCACCGCAATCCCGATATGAATATATTTCTTCATGACCAGGTGCTCACCGTCTTCATGCAACGACGAGTTAAACACTGGGAACTCAGCCAGCGCTTTCGCTAGCGCTTTCATGATAAAGACCAGTGGTGTGAACTTCACATCCGACTTGCGCTTCGCCAACTGTTCGTTTTCAGCCTTACGGAACGCTTCCAGTTCAGTAATATCAGCTTCGTCAAATTGGGTCACATGTGGAATAGTCACCCAATTGCGGTGCAAATTTGGTCCCGAAATCCGCTGAATCCGAGTCATTTCAACTTGTTCAACGTCACCAAACTTACTGAAGTCGACTTTCGGCTGCGCAATCACTTGTAAGCCACCTTCACCACCAGTGCTCGGCGCTGAAGACGCTTTCGGCCGCGACAATTCATACTTCACGTAATCTTGCACGTCTTCCTTCAGAACACGACTCTTCGGCCCTGAACCTTTCACTTTCGACAAGTCGACACCGAACTCGCGAGCAACACGGCGTACTGCGGGACTCGCGTGGACTAAGCCTTCCTCTTTGCCTTTACGGGCAAGTGGATGATCCGGTACTGGCGGGTCGCGACGTTCACTGCGGCTGTTGTCGTTGCTACTCTGTGTGCTCGACGATTTGCTCTCGCTCGACGCAGTGTCCGGCGTTGACTTCTCGTCTGCCTCGCTCTCATCTGCAGCGCCATCATCAGCACCGGCGATTTCAAGTTCCAACACCAGCGAGCCTTCGCTGACTTTGTCGCCAACTTTAACTTTTAAGCTCTTGACCTTACCGGCTTGCGGGCTTGGCACGTCCATGGTGGCTTTGTCGGTTTCCAACGTAATCAAACCGTCTTCAGCAGCGACTTCATCGCCTTCGCTCACCAGCACTTCAATAACGTCGACTTCGCCAGAATCGCCAATGTCCGGTACCGTGACTTCAATCACTTGGGTGCCACCAGATGCTTTCTTCGACTTACTCTCAGCTGGCTGTTCTTCCTGCTTTGGCTCGTCCTTCTTGGTGTCGGCTTTCGGCTCTTCCTTCGCTTCTTCTTTCGGTTCTTCTTTGCCGTGGTCTTTCGCATCGCCATCGTCAGAGCCTGCAGCTTCCATCAGCGCCAGCAGATCGCCTTCGCTGATTTTGTCGCCCACTTTGACTTTCAGGCTTGTCACTTTACCGGCGAACGGCGCCGGGATATCCATCGACGCCTTGTCGCTTTCTACTGTGACCAGCGACTCTTCAGCGTCAACGCTATCGCCTTCACTGACCAGAATTTCAATGACTTCAACACCATCCCCACCAACGTCGGGAACTAAAACTTCTTTTTCAGCGGCCATTATCTGCTCCTTAAGCTTGTAGTGGGTTCAGTTTGTCAACATCGATACCGAATTCTTTAATCGCTTTCGCAACGACTTTCTTATCGATATCACCCGCTTTTGCCAATTCAGCTAAGGCGGCAACCACCACGTAATGCGCACTCACTTCGAAATGACGACGCAGGTTTTCGCGGCTATCTGAGCGACCAAAGCCATCGGTACCAAGCACGCGATACGGTGCTGGAACCCAAGCCCGGACTTGGTCCGCATACAACTTCACATAGTCGGTTGCGGCAATCACTGGGCCGTCACCTTGCTCAAGCGCTTTAGTAATGTAAGCCTGCTTCTCTTTCTTCGTTGGGTTGAGCATGTTGTAGCGCTCAACGTCTAAGCCGTCACGTGCCAATTCATTGAACGACGTGGCACTGAAAACAGTCGCTTCAATATCAAACTCGTTCGCAAGAATATCCGCCGCTTTACGGACTTCCTGTAAAATGGTGCCCGAACCTAACAAACGGACTTTGCCTTTGGCTTTCTTCGCTTTGACTTGGTCAAGCTTGTAAATACCGCGCAAAATACCTTCTTCAACGCCTTCCGGCATTTCCGGCTGCTTATAGTTTTCGTTCATCACGGTCAGGTAATAGAACACGTTCTCTTGTTCCGCGAACATACGACGCATACCGTCTTGAACGATTACCGCAACTTCATAACCATAAGTTGGATCATAAGTAATACAGTTTGGAACCGTACCAAAATGAACATGGCTATGACCGTCTTGGTGTTGTAAGCCTTCGCCATTCAGCGTTGTTCGACCCGCTGTACCACCGACCAAGAAGCCGCGTGCTTGGCTGTCGCCAGCGGCCCAAACTAAATCACCAACGCGTTGGAAACCAAACATCGAGTAGTAGATATAGACCGGAATCATCGGCACGTTATTGGTCGAGTAACTCGTCGCAGCCGCCACCCACGATGCCATGGCACCGAGTTCGTTAATCCCTTCTTGCAGGACCTGACCTTGCTTGTCTTCGCGGTAATATGCCACTTGGTCAGCATCTTGCGGGGTATATTTTTGGCCTTGGCTCGAATAAATACCCACTTGGCGGAACAAACCTTCCATACCGAAGGTGCGCGCTTCATCTGGAATAATTGGCACCACGCGCTGACCGATCTTCTTGTCTTTCAGCATGGCGGTGAGTACGCGCACGAAGGCCATAGTCGTCGAGATTTCGCGATCGCCTGAGCCTTTCAGGACTGCATCAAAGGCTTTCAATGACGGTACTTCGAGTTCAACATCAGTTTCGGCACGACGTACCGGCATGAAGCCACCGAGCTTCTCGCGACGCTCGCGCATGTACTTCATTTCTTCACTGTCTTCGTCGAACTTGTAGAACGGAATGTCTTCAAGCTTCTCATCAGCAATTGGAATGTTGAAACGGTCACGGAAATGCTTAATCGCGTCCATGTCCATTTTCTTCACTTGGTGCGCAACGTTCTTACCTTCGCCGGCGGTACCCATGCCGTACCCTTTAACCGTTTTCGCAAGGATGACCTGTGGACGACCTTTAGTGTTAACGGCTTTGTGATACGCCGCATAAACTTTCACTGGATCGTGACCACCGCGGTTTAAACGCCAAATGTCTTCGTCAGACAGATTTGCCACCATGGCTTTGGTTTCTTCAGTTTTGCCAAAGAAATGCTCACGAGTATAGGCGCCACCTTTGGCTTTGTAGTTCTGGTACTCACCATCAACGCTGGATTGCATAATATCGGCAAGCTTGCCTTCGGTATCCCGATACAGCAATGGATCCCAGTAACGACCCCAAATCACTTTGATTACTTCCCAACCGGCGCCACGGAATGTGCCTTCCAGCTCTTGAATGATCTTGCCGTTACCACGTACAGGGCCGTCCAAGCGCTGCAGGTTACAGTTAATCACGAAGGTCAGGTTGTCGAGGCCTTCACGGCTCGCCAAGCCAATCGCACCCAAGCTTTCTGGCTCATCCACCTCACCGTCACCCAGGAAGCAGTACACGCGCTGATTTGAACAGTCTTGAATGCCACGGTCAGTTAGGTATTTCAGGAAGCGTGCGGTATAAATCGCCTGCATTGGACCAAGGCCCATCGATACCGTCGGGAACTGCCAAAAATCTGGCATCAATTTCGGGTGCGGATACGACGAAATACCATTGCCGTCGACTTCTTGGCGGAAACCGTCAAGTTGCTCTTCGCTAATGCGACCTTCGAGGAAAGCGCGCGCGTAGATACCTGGCGATACGTGACCTTGAATAAAGAGGAAGTCGCCGCCGTCGCCATTACTTGGCGCTCGGAAGAAGTGATTGAAACCAACATCGTACAGCATTGCTGACGACGCAAAGCTAGAGATATGGCCTCCGAGCTCAAGCTCTTTCTTCGACGCTCGTAAAACCATTGCCAACGCATTCCAACGAATCGCTGCACGAATGCGCGCTTCCAACGTATGATCGCCAGGCATCACCGGCTCTTGGCTCACTGGAATCGTATTCAAATACGCGGTGGTTGGCTGATAAGGCAGGTACGCACCACTGCGACGGGCTTTATCAATCAGTTGCTCTAACAGGAAATGCGCGCGCTCCGGACCTTCAGCGTCGAGCACTGCTTCTAAGGCATCCAGCCACTCCAGCGTTTCCTGTTGGTCAATATCGTGTTGATCTAAATCTGCCATAATGATTCCTTACTTCTCCATTGGAGTCGATAAAGGTTCACTCCGCCGCAACGATCGCTGCAGCCGGGTGTGTTCCCGATTCAGGTGTAACAAAGTTTTCTCAATGTAGGCTAAATGCTGATGACAGGCGTCGCGCGCTTGTTCTGGCTCGCGAGCAATAATGGCATCGACAATCGCCTGACGGTGAACTTGCAGTTGTTCGCGCACATCGCTGCGCTCGGACAATACCGCAAGGTTACGCCGCATATTCTCTTTCAATAAATCACGCATGCCGCGAACCAAGTGCAACAACACCACGTTGTGCGAGGCTTCGGCAATACTGATATAAAACTGCATTAAGGCTTCAGCTTGTTGCTCGATGGATGCTGAGGCAACACTGGCAATATGCGCGAAGCTTTGGCCAATGTGCGCTAGGTCACTGTCAGTACCACGCAAGGCGGCATAAAATGCCGACACACCTTCCAGCGCGTGGCGGAATTCAAGCAAATCAAACTGAGATTCTGGATGGCGAGCGAGCAACTCAAAGAGCGGTTCGCTCACTTGTTGGTCGAGTGCACCGGCAACATACGTACCACCACCTTGGCGGCGATTGACGAGGCCTTTCACTTCGAGTTTTTGTATGGCTTCTCGCAACGACGGCCGCGAGACCTGAAATTGAGCTGCAAGATCACGCTCGGAGGGCAGCTTTTGCCCAGCGCTCCAAGTTCCAGCAACGATCATTGACTCGATTTGAGCAACGATAACGTCCGATAACTTTGTTTGTGCAACTCGTTGAATCATAATGCCTTTCGTAGCTTCAAGGGACCAAAGGCAGAGCGTTTGCTGGGCAATACCTGCGCCCTGCTGTCTGATTTTGGTTTAAATCAGCGCCCTAAAAATGGTCTTACCAATTTACCATCTGTAGACATTATAACGCTGAACTCACCAAAAACCAATCATCCTAAGCTACCCAATTGGTCATACCTCCTCGCTATTGGTGTATTTAGCGGTCAACTGCGTGCTTTAACGAACCCAGCCCAGCAAAGTTGCCACGGCAACCACCACGAGTAATAAAATCATGCTCCGGCGCGCCAAATTCACCAGCACTTCCGCTTCTGACTTATTGTCGTCAGCACTGATGTTAACGTCTTCAGCCGCTAACGCAATTTCAGTTAACTGCAGCTCTGGTTGCTCTGGCGCACGTCCCAAAACACGCAGCCAAACCGGCATGGCGCGGGAAAAGTGCCCGACCAACAAATAGGCAAAGCCGGCAACTCGCAATGGCAGCCATTCCACCCACGCGATTAAACGCGGGTACTCGTCTGCTCGACTACGAATAATGCCGTAAGCCAAGGCGCCTGCAGCACCGAATAAGATGAACCAGAACGACACCGCGAAATAATAACGGAAGTTCAACCAAATCACCTGACGACCAATCGTCATCTCTTCGTTTGCAGAATACTGGAGCGTGGCGCTGGTATTGGCTAGGGCTTCCTCGTCACCGCGCTCAGCGGCCAAGAAATATTCGCGCAATGCGCGCCGCTGAGGCCGACAGCCGATGACCAACGTGAGGATAAGCACACTCACGAGCACACTACCCAGCCCACCGCCAGCGAGCCACAACAATAAGGCCAGCAACAGGGCCGGTGCAATCAGCAGCAAGGGGCCAAATAATTCATGGCCATACCATTCCTGCAGCTTATCATGGTCACGTAACCAACCGTCCCAGCGCTGTGCTAGCGGATCAAGTTGCCAAGCATCGGGAGTCACGCGCAGGCGCTCAATAATTAATGCAATAAACAATGAAAAAACTAGCATGGTGCTGTCATCCTCGATTGAATCTCAACGCAAACCTTCTTGTCTGCGTTCTTTATTTCAGCAAACTACGAAAATACTTCCAGCGAAACGCTGGGCCCGGATCGGTCTTGCGTCCTGGCGCGATATCTTCATGACCGACAATCCGATCGCCGGTAATGTTCGGGTATTCACGCTGCAATGCCCCGGTTATACGCGCAAGAACTTGATACTGTGATTCAGTGTAGGGTGTGTTGTCAGTTCCCTCAAGTTCAATTCCGATCGCAAAATCGTTGCAACGCTCGCGTCCTTGCCAACTCGATACGCCCGCATGCCACGCGCGTTGATCGAAATCGACATACTGAATCACTTCGCCATCGCGCCGAATTAAGCAATGGGCCGAGACCCGCAAGCCTTCTAACGGTGAGAATTCAGGGTGGGCTTTACAGTCTAATTCGCCCAAAAATAAATCCGTGATAAACTCACCACCAAACTGCCCAGCTGGCAAACTGATTCCGTGAATCACTAATAAACTGATATCATCTGGATCTGGACGTGCATCATAATGTGGTGACGGGCAAAAACGGACGTCGCGCAAACGATGGTCGTGCACAGCCAGCGATTGCTCGGAGCTAGGAGCTGTGAAATTATTCGTCAAAGTCGACTTCACCATGAGTCTAGATTACCTGTTTCGCGACAGTTCATTCGCTTAAGTATCCGAATTTAGCGGCAAAAGTAAAGCAAGAGGCGACCCCATGCAGTCTGAACATGATACAAGTAAAACCTTCGGCCGTTGGTTTAACTGGCTGTCATGGATTGTACTGTTGTTCGTGCTGTACTGGTTTTTCAATAATTATTTAGGCGAGCAAGAAAACCCGAATCAGCAAGTACGCAGTTATTATGACGGCCAAGTTGCTGTTGTTGAACTGGAACAGAACCGCGCCGGTCACTATCTTGCCAATGGCCGGATTAATGGCCGCTTAGTCACCTTCTTACTCGATACCGGTGCGACCCAAGTCGCGATTCCTGGACGCATGGCCAATTTACTTGGCGTAGAACCCGGCCCCGCAGTGCAAGTGCGCACCGCCAGCGGCATCGCCACCGCGTATCGAACCGAAATTACCGAGCTGCAACTTGGTGACATTCGGTTGTATAATGTCGCCGCGACCATCGTGCCCGACTATGACAGTGAGCACATTTTATTGGGTATGAGTGCATTGCGGTCCCTTGAGTTTACTCAGCGTGATGGCGTGCTCACCATTCGTCAGTAAGCCTCTCGACGACAAGGACAGATTATTCCATGACTATCGACGTTTCCTATTTAGCTGAGTTGCAACGCTCTATTCCGGCGCAAGTTCACGCTGCACTGGCTGAAGATCTCGGCGGCGAAGCCGATGCAAACCACGATATTACGGCGAGCTTAATCCCTGCCGACGCCCACGCCGAAGCCCGACTCATTACCCGCGAAGCCGGCGTCATTTGTGGCGTGGCTTGGGTCAACGAGGTGTTTAAGCAACTCGCCCACCCAACTTACGGCTCCGTGAGCATTGACTGGCAAGTGGCCGATGGTGATACGGTCGTCCCGGACCAAGTGCTCTGTTATTTGCGTGGCCCTGCCCGCGCCTTATTAACCGGCGAGCGCACCGCCATGAACTTCCTACAAACGCTGTCGGCGACTGCCACGGTTGTTGCTGAAGCGGTTCAGCATTTAGCCGGCACGCAAACGCAATTGCTCGATACCCGCAAAACCATTCCCGGTTTGCGCCTTGGCCAAAAGTACGCAGTGCGCTGTGGCGGTGGCCACAATCATCGGATTGGCTTAGCCGACGCATTTTTAATTAAAGAAAACCATATTGCCGCCTGCGGTGGTATTGATGCGGCGGTGACCGCTGCGCGGGCAAACTTCCCCGGTCGTTGGGTCGAAGTAGAAACCGAATCGTTAGCGGAGCTTGAGCAAGCGCTCGCGGCAGGTGCAGACGTGATCATGCTCGACAACTTCAGCATGGAAGATATTGCCAAAGCGGTCGAAATCACTGCCGGACGCGCGAAGCTTGAGGTGTCAGGCAACATCACCCCAGCCAAACTTGCCGACTACGCACGCTGCGGTGTTGATTTTATTTCCTCAGGTGCACTGACTAAGCATGTCCAAGCGCTGGATTTGTCCATGCGCATTTCCAGTCAGTAACCACCACACGGCAGTAGAAGCACTAGACGATCGCTGAATTAGCGGTCGTCTACTTCCTTCAGTTCCATTCCTTTGCTATTGATTAAGACCCCAACTTAATCGCCAAAAGGAATCGGCACATGCCTCGTATCTATTTTCTTAATCCGCCCCAGTACGCCCATATCACACGGGGCTTCAATTTAATCGAACTCATGGTTGTCGTCGCGATTTTGGCGATACTGACTTCCTTCGCTGTTCCAGCTTATTCGGATTACAACCAACGCGCCAAAGCTGGCGCTGCACTACTCAGTCTGCAGCCCTGGCAAACCGCGATTAACCTCTGCTGGCAAATGCAGGGCACTCTCGCTGCTTGTAGTCAGTTTGGGCAACGCGGTATTCCGCTCGCACCAACCCCGCTCCCTAGCGGCATTAGCAGTCTCGCAGCTGGCTCACAACCAGGCGCGATCTTGGCTGAGCTTGACGTTGTCAGCCACGCTGGGACTCCGGTTCGAGTGGAATTGCGACCGAGTACCTCGGCAACACAGCTGCATTGGCAACTCGCCTGCTCCGATTTCAGTGACGCTGGTGCGATGCGCATACCCCATTGCGCCAGTGCTTTGTAAAAAGGTGACCAGACGATGCATCAGTTGCCAGAACAATTAGGTCAGTTTATTGCCCAACACGCTTTGAATCAGTGCTCGGATTTACATTTAGAAGCCTATCAAGACGGCTACCGTTGGCGCGGTCGCCGACTCGGCCAACTCCAAACGCTTGAATCAATTAGCCTCGATGAGGGCCGGCGGCTCATTGCCGCCATGAAATCTGCCGCTGGACTCGACACCACAGAGCGCACCCGCCCACAAGACGGTCGCTTTGACTTTCAAGTACGGCAAAGCGGTGTGCAGGTTGATTGCCGATTGAATACAGTGGCGACCTTGCATGGCGAAAAGCTGGTCATTCGGGTACAAGTACTCGCCGCAGGCAATCTGCCGCTTGACGATTTAGGGCTACTCCCCTCGCAGTTGGCCGCAATGCGCTTAGCGAGCCAAGCCGACCATGGCTTGGTTCTCGTCACCGGCGCAACTGGCAGTGGCAAAACCCGAACGCTCTACGCCATGCTGCAAGCCATCGCCGGCGAACAGAAAAATATCGTGACCGTCGAAGATCCGGTGGAAATGGCGCTCGCTGGGATTAATCAAGTACCAGTTAATCATGCTCAGTCGCTCAGCTTTGCGAAAATTCTGCGGGCGCTGCTGCGCCAAGATCCCGATGTCATTATGATCGGTGAAATACGCGACGCAGAAACGGCGCAAATTGCTTGCCAAGCTGCTCAAACCGGTCATTTAGTGCTTGCCACGCTGCACGCCAGCAATGCTCTCAGCGCTTTTGTCAGGCTGCAGCAGCTTGGTGTCGACTATTATCAACTGGCGGCCTGTTTGTTACTACTCAGTTGCCAACAACTCGAAACCCATGGCGACCGTCGCCACGCTCGCTTCCAACTCATGCCACGTCAAACGCAACTGGTAAATACATTACTGAGCCATCAACAAAGTGACTTTTGGCCAAATTTAGCGGCCCTGTGTAAAAACAAAGATGTGAGTTTCCAACCCGTACTGGTCCGTGAGCATGGCTAAATTGCAGTGGTACACGTGGCGCGGATTACACCCCGAGCGTCATCATGTGCATGGCGTTTTCGCGGCAATTAATCCACAGCATCTGAAAGCTGAGTTGCTGCAACAACACACCTTGGTTCAGTCTTGTCAGCGCTTACCGAGTCGCTGGCGGCTGCATACCGCGGATTGGATTCAGCTCATTCAACAATGGCGGACACTCACAAGCGTTGGGTTTGACCAACAAAAATGCTGGCAGTTGTTACGCGACCGCTGTCGCACTCAAGCCCTCGCCAGTGGCTGCCACCACATTGTAGCCGGCATTCAACAAGGACAATCAATCAGTACTGCCATGCGTCAGCTGCCCACAGTATTTCCCGCATGGCTGATCCCTTGGATTGAGAGCGCAGAACAAAGCGGTCAACTCAGTCAGATACTCGGCCATTTGGCCAATACCCTCACAGCCCAATTAGCCCGCCAACGTCAGCTCCAACAAGCGATGCGTTATCCACTGCTAGTTCTTGGCCTTGCGGCATTGATGCTAGTACTCATGATGCAGTTTCTAGTGCCACGTTTTAGTGCCATTTATGCTGGAATGGACCGCGCCGTGCCACCCCTGACTGCCATCGTTATTCGCGCCAGTGAGATACCCTTGCCCATTATGGTCGGCCTGCCCATCTTAGGAGCATTGCTCATCACCCTGAGCATTCGCCTGTTCCACCAAGCGAGCAAACGCAATCCCCAATGGCAGCAGTGGCTCTACCGCACACCGGGATTTGGAGCATGGTGGTGCGCCCGGCATCTGTATGATGACCTGATCATGGTTCAGCTTGGCTTACAGAGCCAAATGAATCTTGTACAGCTCTGTGAACTACAGGCGCAACACAGTGTAAGTAGCTATTGGCGACAACAATGGCGCCATGCTCAAGAGCAATTGCACATAGGCCGGCCGTGGTCGCTGAGCTGGCAATCGGCACTGGTACCGGAACTCCTGCTGTCCGCAATTGCCATTGGCGAAGAAAGTGGGCGATTACCGGAGCAATTAGAGCTCGCAAACCAAGAGCTGGGTTATCGCATTGACCAATTTGCCCAACGCTTGCAAACCGTCATACCTGCTTGCGCATTATCTGTGATAAGTTTAGTGGTGATGTTGATTTTATTGGCAATTTATCTACCCTTATTTCAACTCGCAGGTGCTGTCGCAGTATAATGGCGCTTAATAACAGCGCATAACTCATAAAAAGGACTCTCGTGTGACAGAAACGCTTCAAGAAATTCTTCAAGTATGGCCTTGGTTTGGCTGGCTCTTTGCGCTCTTTATCGGCTTATGTTTTGGTAGTTTCGCCAACGTTGTCATTGCCCGTTTGCCCGTCATGATGCAAGCGCAATGGCGCCGCGACTGTGCCGAATTGAATAATCAAACGCCGGTGCCGAGTGATACAGCCGCCTTTAATCTCGCCAAACCCGCGTCACATTGTCCAAGTTGTAAAACGCCAATTCGTTGGTATGACAATGTCCCCTTGCTCAGCTATGCCCTGCTGCGTGGACGCTGCCGCCAATGCCAAACAAAGATCTCCGCGCGCTATCCTCTCGTTGAGCTCCTTTCTGGCGTACTTACGGCAGTCACCATCTATACCTTTGGCTTCGACCTCTTGGGCTGGAGCTATGCCCTGTTGATCTATGTGTTGCTCATGCTGACGCTGATTGACCGCGACCATATGTTATTGCCGGACCAATTAACGCTACCACTACTCTGGCTTGGTTTGATCGGCAGTATTTTTTGGTTACCGGTCAGCCCGCAGGACGCCATTATCGGTGCGACGGCGGGGTACCTGTTTCTGTGGTCGGTGTTTTGGCTATTTAAGATATTTACTGGCAAAGAAGGCATGGGCTACGGTGATTTCAAACTACTTGCCGCCCTTGGCGCGTGGTTAGGTTGGCAGCATCTACCACTGATTATCTTACTTTCATCGGTCGTTGGTGCAGTGTATGGCATTGGCCAAATCCTGAATCGCAAAAGTAGCAGCAGCCAACCAATGCCATTTGGTCCATTCCTCGCGATTGCCGGCGGTATTAGTTTATATTTCAGTGAGCCTATTTATCGTTGGTATTGGAGCATTGCGCTAGGATGAGCGTTACAACTAGAACACCTTGGGTACTCGGGGTTACCGGTGGGATTGGTTCGGGCAAAAGTACCGCCACCCGCCGCTTTGCCGCGCACGACATCGTTGTTGTTGACGCCGATGAGGTCGCTCGACAAGTCGTTGAACCTGGCTCTGCCGTGCTCGACGCCATTGCCAATCAATTTGGTTCCACTGTGTTGCAGCAAGACGGCAGCTTGAATCGAGCTGAACTGAGGCAAATCATTTTTGCTGACCCTGAGGCGAAAAACTGGTTGAACGGACTCATGCACCCAGCTATTCGCCAGGAAATGCTGCAACAATTACAGGCAGCAACATCGCCTTACGTGATTCTCTCAGCGCCCCTGCTCCTCGAGAACGGTTTAGAGCAATATTGCCAGCGCGTCTTAGTCATTGATATTCCGGAGCAGCTGCAACGCCAACGTACACAAGAACGTGACCAAGTGAGTGTCGAACAAGTTAATGCGATTTTAGCGTCTCAGTTGAATCGTGAGGAGCGAATGGCCAAAGCCGATGATATAATCGACAACAGCGGCAGTGTCCGCGACCTTGAAGAAAAAATCGATCGCTTACATGAATACTACTTAAGGATTGCCTTATCTGCCTGAGTCGGTATCATGACGCTGAGTGCACAATAAGAACAACGGATCATGGACTTTAAAACCTACGAGCACCCGCTCGAAGAAAAAATTCGCGTCTACTTGCGTATCGAAGCCTTGTTACGGCAGATTAAACATGCCGCGACAGCCATCGACGCAACGTCCTACCCATTGTTTTTTGGTGGTCTATTCAATTTACTTGATTTACTCGATCGGACCGACACCCGGGCCGATCTGATTAAAGACCTCGAGCGCCGTGAAGGCCGCTTACTTGCCTACTTTAATCACCCAGCGGTGAACCAACATCGCCTGCAAGAAGTGCATCAGGAACTACGAAAACTATTACAAGCGCTGTGCGAAGGTCATAAGTTCGGTTATGCCCTGCGCGAACACCGCATGCTTGCCAATGTTCGGCAGCGGATGGGGCTGATGGGCGGTCAATGCCATCACGAATTGCCTGACTTACAGTTCTGGCTACAACAAAGTGAAGCCCAGCGCCAAGCTGATGCGCTGGTTTGGCTTGAGCAGCTCACAGTGCTGCACGACGCCTTAGCCATGGAATTGAAAATGCTTCGTGAGCAAGGTGACTTTGAACAACTTGAGGCCGAGAACGGCAGCTGGCAAGCCAATGCTGATAAACTCGCCTTGTTACGTTTACGCGTACCCAATGAATATGCGGTTTACCCGCTCATTAGCGGCCATCGCCAACGCTACAATATTCGTTTTATGCAAGCCGACAGTCAGGAACGCGTGCCCTATCAGGACACAGTCGTTTTTGCGCTCGCGCGCTGCAGTAATTAATCCATTCGTTTTACTAGTCGTCGAGGTTTGTTGTGTCGAAGCGTCCGTCTCCTATGACCGTTCAGTGTCCTACTTGTAATACCGCTGTGGCGTGGACGCCAGAAGCAACCTTTCGGCCATTCTGTAGTGAACGCTGCAAACTGATTGACCTTGGGGAATGGGCGGCAGAAGAGAAGCGGATTGCCGGTGAGCCACTGCCACCGACCGCGAATGAGCAAGAAGACGGCTATTAAGTCGCTAACAACAGGGCAACTGTAGCCGCCACAATTGGTTTATTAGCTGCCGGAAATTCCAGCGACTGTAATTGGCCGGCATCGACCCATTGCCAAGGCTGACCTTCATTGGCTTTAATCTCGCCAGTATGCGCAGAAACATGCCAAATATCTAAACGAACCGCTTTGTCGCCATAGTCGTGCAGCACTTCCAGCATGGGTTCGGCACGTTCCACTGTCACATTCAACTCTTCCTTGAGCTCCCGTGCCAAGGCATTGCACACACTCTCGTCTGCTTCAACCTTACCACCGGGAAACTCCCACAGCCCACCTTGGTGCTGATGGTCCGCACGGCGGCTGACTAAAACACAAGCGCCGCGGGTAATCACACCCACGGCGACATGAACAGGACTCATACGACTCATTACTTAGAGGCGCCTGGGCTTAAGCAAGCTTGCCGTGGCAGTGCTTGAACTTCTTACCCGAGCCACAAGGGCACGGATCGTTACGGCCAACTTTCTCACCGTCACGTACCACCGGCTGGCCACTAGCACCTGCACCCGCACCTGCTGGTGCGTCACCGGTTGCTGACGGCGCACTTTCGTGCTGATACTGCTTCGGCGCAGATTCCTTCTGACGACGCTGTTCTTCCATTTGCTCAACATCTTCCTCAGCACGGACACGAACCTTGCTGAGAATGCTAATGACATCAACTTTCAAGGCCTCTAACATGTCCATAAACAAGTCATACGCTTCACGCTTGTACTCTTGTTTCGGGTTCTTGTTCGCATAGCCACGCAAGTGAATCCCTTGACGCAAATGATCCATCGCCGCCAAGTGTTCTTTCCAATGCTGATCAAGACTTTGCAACATCACTGCTTTTTCAAAGTGACGCAGAACCTGCTCGCCAACTTGCTGTTCTTTTTCGCTGTAGGCCTTCACTGATTCTTCAACGATGCGCTCACGGAGAATCTCTTCAAACAGTTTGTCGTCTGTGTCTAACCACTGCTGAATTGGCAATTGCAAATCGAAGTCGGCACGTAGACGGTCTTCTAAACCTTCAACGTTCCACATTTCTTCCAATGACTGCGGCGGAATATACTCGTCGATAACGCGGTTGATAACGTCTTCACGAATCACAGCAATGGTGTCTTTAATATCTTTACCATCGAGTAAGTCATTGCGCTGCTCGTAAACAACTTTACGTTGGTCGTTGGCGACATCATCGTACTCAAGCAATTGTTTACGAATGTCGAAGTTACGACCTTCTACTTTGCGCTGTGCATTCTCAATTGCTTTGGTGACCCACGGGTGCTCAATCGCTTCACCTTCTTGCATACCAAGGCGCTTCATCATCGCCGCCATACGGTCAGAGGCGAAGATGCGCATCAGTGAATCTTCAAGCGATAAGTAGAAACGTGATGAACCTGGGTCACCCTGACGGCCCGAACGACCACGAAGCTGGTTGTCAATCCGGCGTGATTCATGACGCTCAGTACCGACGATATGCAAACCGCCGGCAGCAATCACTTCGGCATGCCGTTTTTTCCAGTCTTCACGGATTTTCTTGATTTGCTCGTCCGTTGGATTTTCTAAGTTCGAAATTTCAGTTTGCCAGTTACCACCGAGCATAATATCGGTACCACGACCAGCCATGTTGGTCGCAATCGTGACCGAGCCAGTTTGACCCGCTTGCGCAATGATTTGTGCTTCTTGGGCGTGGAACTTAGCGTTCAAAACTTGATGCTTAATTTTTTCTTTCTTCAATAAACGCGACACTAACTCTGAACTTTCGATCGAGCTAGTCCCCACCAATACCGGGCGGCCAGCGTCACGCTGTTCACGAATATCTTCAATAATGGCTTTGTACTTTTCTTCCGCAGTCAGGAAGATTAAGTCCGGCATATCGTTACGAACCATCGGCTTGTTGGTCGGAACCACCACAGTTTCCAAGCCATAAATTGACTGGAATTCGAATGCTTCAGTGTCCGCTGTACCGGTCATACCGGCAAGCTTCTCATACAAACGGAAGTAGTTCTGGAAGGTAATCGACGCCAAGGTTTGGTTTTCGTTCTGAATCGACACGCCTTCTTTGGCTTCAACCGCTTGGTGTAAGCCTTCTGACCAACGACGGCCTTCCATTGTCCGACCGGTATGCTCGTCAACAATCACGATTTGGTCGTCTTTCACAATGTAGTCAACATCGCGGTGGAACAAGTGGTGAGCGCGCAGCGCAGCGTTTACATGGTGCAAGAGTGAAATATTCGCTGGCGAGTACAGTGACGATTCTTCGTCGAGTAAGCCATTCTCTTTCAAAATTTCTTCAATATGCTCTTGACCATGTTCAGTCAGATACAACTGGCGAGCTTTCTCGTCAATTGTGAAATCGCCGAGTTCGGCACCTTCTTCACCTTTGCCGTCTTCGTGCGCTTGACGCACTAGTTGCGGCACCAACGCATTAATGCGCATATACAGCTCTGACGAATCTTCTGCAGGACCTGAGATAATCAGTGGCGTCCGTGCTTCGTCGATTAAAATCGAGTCAACTTCGTCGACAATGGCGAAGTGAAGATCACGCTGGACGCGGTCTTCTGGCGTAAACGCCATGTTGTCACGCAGGTAATCGAAACCGAACTCATTATTTGTGCCATATAGGATATCGCAGGCATAGTTGTCTTTCTTTTCTTTCGGGTGCATGCCGGCAACGTTAATGCCGACTTTCATACCAAGGAATTCAAAGAATGGACGACTCCAGTCGGCGTCGCGGCGAGCGAGGTAATCGTTCACGGTAATAATATGCACGCCACGGCCCGTTAATGCGTTCAAATACGCTGGCAGGGTCGCGGTTAAGGTTTTACCTTCACCGGTACGCATTTCGGCAATACGGTGCTCGTTGAGGATCATGCCACCAATCAGCTGCACATCGAACGGGCGCATTTCAAAAATACGCTTGCTCGCCTCGCGCGCGACCGCGAAAGCTTCAACGAGCAAATCGTCGATAGTTTCTCCCTTGGCTAAGCGCTCTTTAAACTCGGCAGTTTTCGCTTGTAACTGCTCATCACTTAACTGTTCATATTCCGCTTCAAGGGCGTTAATTTGATCAACACGCTTCCGAGATGCACGAATAATACGATCGTTCCGACTACCAAACATTCGTTTAAAGAGACTACCAAACATGTTTTTTCTAATTCCTGTACCAAAAAATTCTGCTGACGGAAAAATAAACGGCACCGCAACGGTGCCGGTATTTAAGACTCACCGCAATTATTCGCCGGGTGCTTCTCGAAAGACAAACTTAGACGGATTCACCTGGCGACCGTTTTCAAGCACTTCATAATGGACGTGTGGGCCAGTCGAGCGTCCGAGGTTACCGACACTAGCAATAACTTGCCCACGTGTCACCACATCACCGACCCGCACATCGATCGATTTCATATGACCATAGCGAGTGCGCAAACCACCACCATGATCAATCTCAATTAAATTCCCATAACCGGCTCGTGGTCCGGCGAAGGTGACAATTCCGGCGCCAGTGGCGTGAATCGGCGTGCCCTCCGGTGCGGCAAAATCAACACCACGGTGCATCGTCGGGTTGCCATTAAATGGATCGCGACGAACACCAAACTGCGAAGACAACCAACCTTCATTAATTGGACGGCCAGCAATGAACCGCTCTTCTTCGATATGGTGATGAAGCATCACACTTTCAAGGAGGCGCAGTTGTTTTTGGCG
>JAMCWV010000154.1 GCA_023481025.1 Gammaproteobacteria bacterium | reverse complement strand
CATTATGTTGAAGGTCAATTTGTCGACGTTTCTGGCACATCTATCGGTAAAGGTTTTGCCGGTGCTATGAAACGCCACAACTTTGGCGGTTTGCGTGCATCACACGGTGTTTCAATCAGCCACCGTTCGCATGGTTCAACTGGTCAGTGTCAAGGCCCAGGTAAAGTGTTCAAAGGCAAGAAAATGGCAGGCCACATGGGTGCCGTTCGTGTAACAACACAAAACCTACAGGTTGTTAAAACAGACGCAGATCGTGGTTTGATCATGATCAAAGGCGCCGTTCCTGGTTCAAAGGGCGGTTGGGTGACAGTGAAGGATGCGGTTAAAAAACCACTTCCTGAAAATGTACCATTCCCAGCAGCATTGCGTTCCGCAGAAGCTCCGGCCGTTGCAGAAGAAGCGCCGGCAGAGGGAGGTGAAGCATGAAACTTGACGTAATCACACTTGATGGTGGCAATGCGGGTTCAGTTGAACTTGGCGATGACATCTTTGGTCTAGAACCACGTGCAGACATCTTGCATCGTGTTGTGCGTTGGCAGCGTAACAAAGCGCAAGCTGGCACACACAAGGTCAAGACACGGTCTGAAGTGAGCTACTCAACCAAGAAAATCTATCGCCAAAAAGGAACAGGTGGCGCGCGTCACGGTTCACGTAAGGCGCCGATTTTCCGTAAAGGTGGCATCTATAAGGGCCCAACACCGCGCAGCCACGCGCATGATTTGCCAAAGAAAGTGCGTCAGCTTGGCCTTAAGCACGCGCTATCCGCTAAGGCGAAATCAGGTGCATTGGTGATCATCGAAGCGGCCGCCTCTGAAGGCAAATCAGCAGTTTTGGCAAAGCAAGTGAAAAACCTAGGTTGGAAACGTGCATTGATCATCGACGGTTCAGAAGTAAGCGAAAGCTTTGCAATGGCCGCACGCAACGTTGAGGGCGTGGACATCCTGCCAACAATGGGTGCAAACGTTTATGACATCCTAAAGCGTGATACACGTGTCATCACGAAAGCGGGCGTCGAAGCATTGGAGGCACGTTTGAAATGAGTGTAAAAGCTGAACATTACGATGTGATCCGCAAGCCGATCATCACAGAAAAAGCAACAATGGCATCAGAAGCAGGTGCAGTTGTTTTTGAAGTGGCAATCGACAGCAACAAACCACAGATCAAAGAAGCGGTAGAAGCGCTCTTTGGTGTAAAGGTCAAAGCGGTCAACACAACCATCACCAAAGGTAAAACCAAGCGTTTCCGTGGTATGATGGGTCGTCGTAAGGACGTCAAAAAAGCCTATGTGACATTGGAAGACGGTAACACAATCGACGTGTCAACCGGTCTCTAAGGTTACAAACTAAAGTTTGAAAAACGAAACCCCCGCAATTGCGGGGGTTTTTTGTTTCCTCATGCAGTACTTTGTGGTTCGGTAATTACATATTTAAAGTATTTACTCTGTGGATTTTAGGAATGCGAATACTTGCGCTTATTTTAATAGCGTGGTTGTGGGCTGTGGTCAGTGTACAGGCACATCAATCTGACGCGGTACACTGTGAAAATGCGATAGACACCGATCAATTAAGAGACTGATTGGTTGAGAATTTAACAAAATCAAATTCGTGGGTCCTTGATAAGACCACAAACGCTGAAGGCGCAGACTTTCTGGAAGCGAGGTTGGAAAGTCATGATCATATAGCCTGTGGGGAAAAGTCAGGCCCTTTAGAGCTTGTCTTTGTCTGCTCTGAACGTGCTCCAATTGTTTTTGTGACTGGCACATGCCGATTTGCAGATCATGCACGGTTTGGTCGTTTCAATATCAAGAGTGATGAAAAGAGACGGCAAAAATTCGTTGCCACTGCCGTAGACGATGGAAACGCACTAGGGCCAACATTTGCCAAGGATGCCATTCGTATTGTGAACGCCATTACCAAAGCCGAAAAAGTCACAATCCAAATTCAGCCATTCCCATGGTTGACCACGAACGCGACATTCTATCCAACTAAGAATAGCGCACAGGTTGATGAAATACGTGCAGCGTGTTTGGAATAAGAGTTTCTAACGCAAATCAGGCTGAAAAATCGTCGCTTGTAAACATTGTTTCGTGCAATGCACTGGACACCCAAGCCATTCACCACTATACCGCAGAAATCTTGCATGGCCCTAGATTCGTCTAGGGCCTCTTGATGTTTTTAAACTGGCCACCTTCGGGGGGCTTTACCATGGGCGGGGAAACTCGTCGAACACACAAACGGAAGTCAGAAAGCATGGCACTTAAGTCGTATAAACCAACGACGCCGGGCCAGCGAGGGCTGGTACTGATCGACCGTTCGGAGCTGTGGAAAGGACGTCCTGTCAAATCCCTAACAGAGGGTTTGACAAAATCGGGCGGCCGGAACAACACTGGACGGATCACATCACGTCGCCGCGGTGGTGGGGCAAAACGCCTTTACCGGATCGTCGATTTCAAACGTAACAAGTTTGACGTCGCAGCAACAGTGGAGCGGATCGAATATGACCCGAACCGCACAGCATTCATCGCATTGGTGAAATATGAGGATGGCGAACAGGCCTATATCCTTGCACCTCAGCGTTTGGCAGTCGGAGATCAAGTGATCTCAGCTGCAAAAGCAGACATTAAACCAGGTAACGCAATGCCATTCTCTGGCATGCCAATCGGGACAATCGTTCACAACATCGAACTAAAGCCTGGTAAAGGCGGTCAGATTGCACGCGCGGCTGGTACATATGCACAATTTGTTGGCCGCGATGGTGGCTATGCGCAGATCCGCCTGTCATCAGGTGAACTTCGCATGGTACGTCAGGAATGCATGGCGACAATCGGTGCTGTGTCTAACCCAGACAATTCAAACCAAAACTACGGTAAAGCGGGTCGTATGCGCCACAAGGGCATCCGTCCATCCGTTCGTGGTGTGGTTATGAACCCGATCGACCACCCACACGGTGGTGGTGAAGGCCGTACATCAGGTGGTCGTCACCCAGTGACACCATGGGGTAAGCCTACCAAAGGTAAACGCACCCGTAACACGAACAAGGCGTCACAAAAGCTTATCATTCGCTCGCGTCACGCCAAGAAGGGGGGACGTTAATTTATGCCTCGTTCAGTATGGAAAGGTCCATTTGTGGATGCTTATGTGCTTAAGAAAGCCGAAGCAGCACGCGAAAGCGGCCGTAATGAAGTTATCAAAATTTGGTCACGTCGTTCCACCATCCTACCACAATTCGTTGGTTTGACATTTGGTGTGTACAACGGCCAAAAGCACATTCCAGTGCTTGTGTCAGAAGATATGATCGGCCAGAAGTTTGGTGAGTATTCACCAACACGGACCTATTATGGTCACGGCGTCGACAAGAAAGCCAAGCGGAAGTAATAGCCATGTCTAAAGCGAAAAATCCCCGCCGCGTGGCCGATAACGAAGCAAT
>JAMCWV010000141.1 GCA_023481025.1 Gammaproteobacteria bacterium | reverse complement strand
AGATTTCATTGCCCGTGGCACCGTGCCACCCAACCCTTCAGAGCTTCTTATGCATAAGCGCTTTAGCGAACTACTGAATTGGGCCAACGAAACCTACGATATTGTATTAGTAGATACCCCGCCTATTTTGGCAGTAACAGACCCAGCCATTGTAGGCCGCTACGCCGGCACCAACTTAATTGTGGCGCGCTTTATGAAAAACCAAGTAAAAGAAGTGGAATACACCATAGAGCGCTTCGAGAAAGTCGGCATTGAAGTAAAAGGCGTGATATTAAACGGTATAGAACGCACCGCACGTAGCAGCTATGGTTATGGTAGTTATGGGTATTATTCGTAGGTTTCGTTGGCCCAATTCAGTAGTTCGCTAAAGCGCTTATGCATAAGAAGCTCTGAAGGGTTGGGTGGCACGGTGCCACGGGCAATGAAATCTAGGTTTTCTACTCCAGCGGCTTTTATGGCTTGCTGGGTTTCACAGCGGCCGCTAAGTAAATCTGAAACGCCGTGTTCATTGCTTAAATTAAAGGTGGTGTGCAAATAACCCCGGCGTAAATCAGCATCAATAATTAACACTTTCATACCGGCTTGGGCTAAAACCACCGCCAAGTTACTGGTTATAAAGGTTTTTCCTACTTCTGGGCTGGGGCCAGATATCATTACTATTTTGTTTTTCGCTTCTAACATGGCGAAATGCAAGCTGGTGCGCAGTGCCCGTAAGGCTTCTACTGCGTTATCTTCTGGGTTATCACGGGCTAACAACAAGGTATTAAACTTCTGCTTCTGCGCCTTGTTTTTGCGCCGCACCGCTAGCTTTATTTTTTCTTCTATTTTTAGCTGCTGCTCAGAAAGCGGTACCGATGCATATACGGAAATTCCGGCATCTTCTAGCTCTTTCGGGGTTTCTATGCCACGGCGCATAAAGCCGAGTACAAAGGCAATACCCACGCCCACCATACCGCCAAGCATAATGCTTAGCGCTAAAATAAGCGCTTTGCGCGGCGCTACTGCTCCGGGAGAAACAGATGCTTCATCTATAATGCGCACATTACCCACCGTACCGGCGCGCAGAATGTTCATTTCTTGATTACGGTTCAGCAGCTGCAAATACACCTGTTGGATTACTTCACACTCTCATATCCATAAGAATAATACCCATAGCTACCATAGCCATAGCTGGTGCGCGCTGTTCGCTCTATTCCGTTTAGTATCACCCCCTTAATCTCAATGCCTGCTTTCTCAAACCGTTCAATGGTGTATTCCACTTCTTTCACTTGGTTTTTCATAAAACGAGCAACAATCAAATTGGTGCCGGTGTAACGGCCAACAATGGCTGGGTCGGTTACGGCAAGAATGGGCGGCGTATCCACAAGAACAATGTCGTAGTTCTCGTTTGCCCATTCGAGTAGTTCACCAAAGCCTTTGTGCATGAGTAGCTCTGAAGGGTTTGGTGGCACGGTACCGCGCGCAATAAAGTCGAGGTTGTCAATACCCGTTTGCTTAATCGCAACATCGCGCTTGGTTTTGCCGGCCAGCAAGTCAGAAAGGCCATTCTCGTTCGCTAAGTTAAAGGTGGTGTGCAAGTAACCCCGGCGTAAGTCGGCGTCAATAATCAACACTTTCATGCCGGCCTGGGCTAAAACTACGGCAAGGTTCGACGTGACAAAGGTTTTCCCAACTTCCGGGCTAGGGCCAGAGATCATCACAATCTTGTTCTTCGCTTCCATCATGGCAAAGTGCAAGCTAGTCCGTAGCGACCGTAGTGCTTCAATGGCATTGTCTTCCGGGTTGTCGCGCGCCAACAACATGGTATTGAACTTCTGTTTGTTGGCTTTGTTTTTGCTGCGGCGCACCGCTTGTTTAATCTTGTCTTCAATCTTTAATTGCTGCTCGGAAAGTGGTACCGAGGCGTACACTGAAATACCGGCGTCTTCCAGCTCTTTCGGGGTTTCAATGCCTCGGCGGACAAAACCAAGCACAAAGGCAATCCCCACACCCACCATGCCACCAAGCATTAAGGCGAGTAATAGAATCAGGGCTTTACGTGGTGCAATCGGTTCAATGCGGACCATGGCCTCATCGATAATCCGCACGTTTCCGACCGTGCCTGCCCGCAAAATATTCAGCTCTTGCACTTGGTTCAGTAACTGCACGTAAATCTCTTGGTTCACTTGCACGTCACGAGTTAAACGCAATACTTCTTGCTGGGTTTCTGGCAGGTTTTGAATTTGTCGACGCAACTCGTCACGGTCGCTACGCAGTTTGTCTTGCTGTTCAATCAGTGCTTTGTACGTGGGGTGGTTGCGCGTGTACAAGCGGCTGAGTTCCGCTTCACGAAACGCCAATTCATTAATTTGTTTTTCAAGTTCAACAACTTGTTGCAATAAGCCTTGCGTTTCCAATTGAATATCAACCGATTCACTTTGCAAACGGTAGGCATTTAACCGGTCTTCGGCGGCTTGTAAGTCTGAGCGAACTTCAGGCAGCTGCTCTTGCAAAAATTCTAAACTCTTTTCCGCTTCAGCGGCGTTACGGCGAATATTTTGTAACAGATATTCTTGGGTAATGGCATGCAGAATTTGTTGAATGCGCAGCGGGTTTTCCCCCGCTAAGGTCGCACTTAAAATGCCGCTTTGACGGCCTCGTTCACTGACACGAACTTCTTGTTGTAAGTCGTTAATAACCCGCAAACGGTGTTGCTGCTGCACAGTAAATTCGGTTCCGGGGCGGGCTTTTAACTCAGCCACACGAATAACAATGGGTCCGAACGGCGTTTGCTGCTCAATGGTTTCACCAGCACGGCCGCTGACTAACACAGTGCCGTCGAATTTCAAGTTAAAACGTTGCTGGTTGTTTTCGCTGCTTGTTGTTTCTACGGCTTTTAAGGTCAGCGCTTGGCCAATTAAGTTGCGGGGTAACCGCAATTCAGTCACTTCCAGTATTTCCCCACCCCAGGCATAGCTGGTAAACACGTTGGCGGAGTTTGGTTCGTCCCCCGAGTAACGTCGTGCAACCCAGTCACCAATGACGGGAAACCGCTTCGGCTGCACTTGAATGTCTAAGCGCAGTTGGTCAACGACCGATCCAACGACCATACGTGAGCGGATAATTTCAATTTCCGTTACCGCTGAGCTTTCTTGCGCGAACATTTCGCCTAAATCGCCTAAGCCAGGAATGCCTTTGGCTTTTTCTTCCACTTGCAGCATTGCGTCGGCTTGGTAGGTTGGGTTGGTCAGTATGGCATAACTCGCACCGAACACACCCGCGGCGAAGGTACAGCCGACAATCCACCATTTGTAATCGAAGAGCGTGCCAATTAACCGGCCTAAATCGATTTCGTCGTTCGCGTTGTTTGCAGAACTCGCAACTTGGTTTTTCATAAAGCGCGCCACAATTAAGTTGGTGCCGGCGTAGCGGCCTACAATGGCTGGGTC
>JAMCWV010000065.1 GCA_023481025.1 Gammaproteobacteria bacterium | reverse complement strand
GCGGTCGCTGCGGCCATTGCTTGCCTCACCCGTAATTGCCGTTGCCGCTTGGTACGGCACCGTCACAGGCTGCTGCGGCTTGGCAAACTCCACTGCGGCATTGTTTACCGACGCATTGCCTACCGCTGCATTATCTGCCTCGGCATGACGCGTGCTATGCACAGCACCGGGCACGCGGTTCACAGGCAACATCGACGCTGGTGTATGGTTGCTAGTAGCCGTTGGGCTTAGCTGCTGCACCATTAAATCTGCTAGCCCCAGCGTACCTTGGCTCGATAGTTCGCTGGTCAACTGGTTGTCGTACATGTCCTGAAAGAACTCGACATCGCGTGAGCTCAATGGGTTGTCTTCAGTTTCAAATACCTTGTTCGCCTGGCGCATGCTTTTCATTAGCATGTTCATAAACAAAGCTTCAAACTGCTGGGCCGCGGCACGCAACGCGCTCTCGTCGTTGCTTAAGCCACGTTTACGTAACTGATCAAGTTGAGACAGGTCATACACAGAGTTATTGCGTGCCTGCTCTAAATGGTTAGATGTAAAACTATCCATGATCATAAGTGGTTACCCAAGTTTGCCGTTTGATACTGCCATATCTGCTAACAATGCAATTTCAATACCAATTAAATGACCACCAGCTCGCCGTCAATCGCGCCAGCTTGTTTCAGCGCTTCAAGCACTGCGATAATATCGCCGGGCGCCGCGCCTACTTGGTTAATTGCATTGATTAAATCGTTGAGTGATACACCTGGGTTGAAGTCGAACATGCGGGCATCGTCACGCTGCACCTCAATGGTGGTGTTGGGCGTAATCACGGTATCGCCTTGGGCGAAGGCATTCGGTTGGCTGACCTGCCAGTTCTCCATAATGCTGACCTGCATGTTGCCGTGAGCTACAGCGGCACGGTGCAAGCGCACATTATTGCCCACCACAATGGTACCGGTGCGACTATTGACGACGATGCGCGCCGGCGCTTCGCCTTGGGTAATACTAATGTTTTCCAAAGTCGCTAAGTAAGCAACGCGCTGGGCCGTGTCTTGAGGTGCAATCACTCGAACGGACGCGGCATCCATTGGTGATGCGCTGCCAGGTCCGACTAAGTCGTTGATCGCCTCAGCCATACGCTTAGCCGTGGTGAAGTCGGCACGATTCAGGTTAAAGGTAATAAATTCACTCTGTGCAAAGCTGGTTTCAATTTCGCGCTCAACCATAGCACCGTTGGGGATCCGGCCGACGGTTGGGGTGTTAATCACAATTCTTGAGCCATCGGCACCTTGAGCACCGAGACCTCCCACCACAAGGTTACCTTGAGCAACTGCATACACTTCGCCGTCAGCACCGCGTAAAAAGGTTTGTAATAATGTGCCACCAACTAAGCTGTCGGCGTCACCGACGGACGATACGGTCACGTCGATTTGTTGCCCTGGCTTGGCGAACGCAGGTATCTCTGCGTGCACGGCAACAGCGGCAACGTTATTAATTTGTGGGCGCTGGTTCTCCGGCAAGTTAATGCCGAAATTGCCAAGCATGGTTCGGAAGGTTTGGTCGGTAAAGGGTGTACGTTCGCCCGTGCCTGGTAAACCAACCACTAAGCCATAGCCCATCAGTTGGTTAGACCGCACCCCTGCTACTTGGGCGACGTCCTTAATGCGCTGGGCTTGCGCCACTTGCGACATGGTGGTGGTGCTTAACAGCAAGACAATTAAGCCAAGCACCTGCCAAAATTTTGCGCGTAAATACCACATAATTGCTTCCCCGAAACCTCAAAGTTTGTTCACATGGGAAGCTATTCACAATTCGTGCCAAAGTGTTCTCTGCCTGAAAGTATAAAAAAACGGCAGGTCAAACCTGCCGTTTTTTTATCTGGTAAGCGCTCGCAACTAGAACGGCCAGATTGGGCCATTAAAGAAGCGGGTCAGCCACCCTTCGCGCTGGGCGTTGGCTAAGCTGCCGGTACCTGAGTATTCAATGCGCGCATTGGCCACACGGTTTGACTGAATGGTGTTGTCTGAACGCACGTCTTGAGGGCGAATAATGCCGGTCAAACGCACATATTCCTGACCGTTGTTCAGAGTTAACCATTTTTCGCCGCGCACAATCAGGTTGCCGTTGGGTAACACGCGGATCACGGTTACCGTAATTTCACCTTGCAATTGGTTGCTTTGGTCGGCTGACGATGCGCCTGAAAAATCACTGCCACCGTTAATCTGTGCTGACAATGGGTTGCCAGCCACCCGCACTTCACGGCCAAATAAAGTCGGCGACGGCAAGTCAATGTTGGTGTTACGCGATGTGCCTGTGTTAGCCGACTTCGATGCGGTGGTTTGCTCTTGCAGCTGCACCGTAATGATATCGCCTAGGTTGCGAGCCTTAATGTCCGAGTAGAGCCCGTTGACCGCTTGCCCGCGAAATAGCGAACCATTCGGTACTGCTGGCTCTACCTGCTCTTCAGGCATCATTGGCGCATAATAAGGGTCGTCTGGCATCGGCGTTGGTTGCGGTGCACTCGCACAAGCAGCCAAGCTAAGCGCGGCAGCCGCAATGGCTAATTTTTGCCATAAGGATGTAAACATAACATTCACCTGCATTATAAGGTCATTAAAGCTGCTGCGTAGCGAAGCCAAGCATCTGATCAACCGACGAAATCACTTTTGAGTTCATTTCGTAAACACGCTGGCTTTCGATCAAGTTCACCAGCTCTTCTGTGACGTTCACGTTCGAGGTTTCAAGGGCGCCCTGCACTATCGAGCCTGTACCATCAATCCCTGGCACGTTGACCTGAGGCTGACCACTTGCTGCGGTCTCGACATACAAGTTCTCACCGCGCGGCTCCAGACCTGTTGGGTTGATGAACATCGCCAGGTTAATTTGGCCAACGACCTGGTTTTGCGCATCACCGGCAATTTTCACCGATACTTCACCGTCTTTAGCAATGGTAATTGACTGCGCGTCATCGGGGATATTAATCGCAGGCTGCAATGGGTGGCCGGCACCTGGCGTAACTAAGTCACCTTCATTGTTCAAGGTGAACTGACCATTGCGGGTATACGCAATGGTGCCGTCTGGCATGAGAATTTCAAAAAAGCCAGGGCCATTAATCATAATATCCAGCGAATTATCGGTGGTTTGCATGTTGCCTTGGCCAAAGATTTTTTGTGTCGCAACCACTTTGGCACCTGCACCAATCATTAAGCCTGAAGGCAGCTCAGTGTCTTGGGTCGACTGGCCGCCCGGCTGGTTGATATTTTGATACAACAAGTCTTCAAAAATGGCGCGGTCTTTTTTAAACCCTATAGTGCTCGCGTTCGCCAAGTTGTTTGAAATGATAGAGATATCACGCTGCTGAGCGTCTAAACCAGTTTTTGAAATCCACAGTGCTGGATGCATAATCCACCTCCGCCTTAAATAATTTAATAAATTCTGAGTAACTGTTCAGAGCGCTGATC
>JAMCWV010000030.1 GCA_023481025.1 Gammaproteobacteria bacterium | reverse complement strand
AAGTAATCGTCCGCAAGTTAATATTTCCTTGGATTCTGCCGGTGGTCGGATGATGACCCAAGCGACCCGAGGCAATATTGGCAAGCCAATGGCAACCGTATTCATTGAATTCTTAGCGACGGGCGAAACCACCGACGAAGGCCGTATTGCCTTTGACCGTGTGGAAGAAGTCGTCAGTGTCGCAACGATTCAGGCCGTTCTTGGTAGTAATTTCCGGATTACCGGTGTTGGCTCGGTTCAAGACGCGCAAAACCTTGCGCTATTGCTCCGTGCTGGTGCTCTGATTGCGCCGATTCAGATCGTCGAAGAGCGTACCGTGGGACCAAGCCTTGGTGCTGAAAACGTCGAAGCGGGTATGAAAGCGATTATTGGTGCTTTCATCTTGGTTCTATTGTTCATGGGTATCTACTACCGCAAATTCGGTTTAGTGGCGAATCTCGCACTGATGACCAACTTAGTGATGATTATCGGTGTGATGTCGATGATTCCTGGCGCGACCTTAACCATGCCAGGTATTGCCGGTATCGTCCTGACGGTGGGTATGGCGGTCGATGCGAACGTTATTATCTTTGAGCGGATCCGTGAAGAACTGGTTGAAGGTCGAAGTCCGCAACAAGCGATTGCTCGTGGTTATGAAAATGCGTTCTCAACCATTGCCGATGCAAATATCACGACACTCATTACAGCGCTGATTCTCTTTGCTGTGGGTACCGGCTCAATCAAGGGCTTCGCGGTCACACTAGCAATCGGTATTATCACGTCGATGTTTACCGCCATTGCTGGAACACGTGCTGTGATTAACTTGACTTGGGGTCGCAATAAGCGTCTTCAAGAGCTGTCAATCTAAGGGGAAGTATTATGTTTTTTCAAATCACAAAAGTGGATGAGAATCGCCCCTTAGACTTTATGTCCATTAACAAGTGGACGACAGCGCTAAGTGTGATTCTTATTGTCGCTTCATTGATTACATTGTCAGTGAATAAATTGAACTGGGGTCTTGATTTCACTGGCGGTACGCTCGTGGAAGTGGGCTTCACACAACCGGCTAATTTAAGCGAGTTGCGTACGGTTCTTGAAGACAATGACTTTGGTGACGCGATTGTGCAGAACTACGGTACGCCGCGGGATGTACTTGTACGTGTTCCGCCGCGTGGCGAAGGCGATTCTGACGCCATCGGTAACGAATTGTTGCGTATGCTGCAAGCGAATATCGAAGACGACATTCAAATTCGTCGGGTTGAGTTTGTTGGGCCGCAGGTCGGTGAAGAGTTAGCGGAAGCAGGCGGTTTAGCCTTGTTAGTCGCGTTAATCTGTATTTTGATTTACGTTTCGTTCCGCTTTGAATGGCGTTTGGCCCTGTCGGCGGTTGCCGGTCTCGGTCAGGACGTGATTATTATTCTCGGGCTGTTCTCAATCACGCAAATGCAAGTGGACTTAACCATTTTGGCGGCCTTGCTCGCGGTCATAGGTTACTCCTTGAACGATAGTATCGTTGTAGCGGACCGAATTCGTGAAAACTTCCGTAAGCTGCGCAAGGAAGATCCGACGTCAGTAATTAATATCTCGCTCAGTCAGACCTTGAGTCGGACGTTAGTGACATCATTAACCACACTCGTCGTTTTGATCGTTCTGATGCTGTTCGGTGGTCAAATGATCTTCGGCTTCTCTGTTGCGTTAGCGGTGGGTGTTGTTGTGGGTACTTACTCTTCGGTCTTTACCCGCAGCACCTTAGTGTTGGCCATGGGTATTAGTCGTGAAGACTTGATGCCGCCGGAAGTTGAAAAGGAAGGTGAGGATCACGAGAGCTATCTCTGATCGTCATCGTCAACACAGGCGTAAAGAATAGGGGACTGCTACGGCAATCCCCTTTTTTTTAAGCCTGTGGTAAGCTGTAGCTCATTCAATTTGTTCAAAAATACGAAGTTAACCCATGTGTTGACTGTCAGAAAAGAGGTGAATCGAACATGTTATTTGTTGTCTCTCCAGCCAAGAATTTAGATTACGAAACACCTGCGCCGATTAACACCAATACCCAACCGGAGATGCTTGATCAGGCAGCCGAACTGGTTGATATTTGTAAAGAGCTAAGTCCGCAAGCGTTGGCTTCGCTGATGAAAATTAGCGACAAGCTCGCTGGTTTGAATGCCGCACGTTTTAGCGAATGGCAACGACCGTTCACAACGGAAAATGCCAAAGCAGCGGTATTTGCGTTTAATGGAGATGTCTATGCAGGGCTTGATGCGCCAACGCTAAATGAAGAAGCATGGGCGTACGGGCAGCAGCATATGCGCATACTGTCGGGCCTTTATGGTGTGCTCAAGCCGCTGGATCTGATGCAACCCTATCGGTTGGAAATGGGCACCAAACTTAAAAATCCGCAAGGCGGAGACCTGTATGCCTATTGGGGTAATCAAATAAGCGAGAAATTAAATCAGGCTATCGCAGAATCTGGCAGTAAGGTATTGATTAACCTTGCGTCAAACGAGTATTTTAAAGCGGTAAAAACAGCGAAATTAGACGTACTTGTAGTTACACCGGTATTTAAAGACACAAAGAACGGTCAGTTGAAGATTATTAGCTTTTACGCCAAAAAAGCCCGTGGCATGATGGCGCGCTTTATTCTTGAACAACAACCGAACTCTGTCGAAGAGTTGCAGTCTTTTAATACAGCAGGTTATGAATTTAATCCATCGTTGTCGACCGACAAAGAATTGGTTTTTTGTCGTCCTGAACAATAGCAGAAGGTAAGGAGCGACCATGTCAGAACAGCAAACGTCCGAAACAGAAACAAAGCCGGCACTTTCAGGGAAGGTCGTGGTTGGTTTGGTTGTTATCTTGGTCGTCATTCTCGCCATTTTGTGGTTTACCCGCGGCGGCGAGCCTGAGCCGGTCGCGACTCCGCCAACACCGATCGAGCAACCGGTTATCGCTGAGCCTGAACCTGAACCACTGCCAGAGCCAGAACCTGAAGTTGTGGTGGAGCCAGAGCCTGAAGTTGTACCGATTCCTGAGGAAGAAATAGATCCGGTTCCAGAAGTTGAGCCTGAGCCACCGCTGCCGAGCTTAGATGACGCTAGCCCGGTGCTTGTTGATGAAGCCACCGCAGCAGGACTAGCTGTCGATATGGTCGATAGCGAGAACGTTGTGCGTAAACTGGTCGTGCTGGCAGAAAGCATGGCGAATGGCGAAATCGTCCGTGAAGCCTTGGTCGTTCGCGGCCCTGAATCGCGTTTTGTCGTTCAAGAAATTGACCATCAGCTTTATATCGACGAACGCACGTATGCACGTTTCGATGACCTTGCGCTGTGGTTTTATAACCTCGACACGGACGCTTTAGTCAAACTGTTTAACCGTTTTGAGCCGTTATTCGTTGAAGCGCATGATGAAATTAAGCAGCCCGGTTCGCGCTTACGTGACCGTATTCTCGACGCGATTGCTATTCTGTT
>JAMCWV010000082.1 GCA_023481025.1 Gammaproteobacteria bacterium | reverse complement strand
GATGCCAAAGCCAATGCTAAAGGATCATTTGCAAATGCGGCTGCTTGGTCACGAAAAACATTTCGAGAAAACTGGTCGAGTACAATCACTTCCGCTAAGCGCCCTGCCGCTGTTTCCCTCCAATCAAATAACTCACATTGCGCTGCAGCTTGCAAGGTTGCCTGAAATCGCTGACTAATGGTTTGATCAAGTGCGTCGTCTTTGGCAAACCATTGCGCCTGTGACAGCTCTTTAAACCAAAAATCGAGAACGTCGTTAGCTGTGACTATCTGACTCATACATCCTCCCTCGTTCACAGACCGATATCAATGAAGCCCGCTGCTGGATACGTTTCGCGATGTTGATGATACATGTCCATGTGCACCGATATTGATTGCTCACCTGTACTGGTTTCGCAAATTACCTCATACAAGTCGACATAAGTGCCATATGGTCCTTCTCCGACGTTGCCAATTCGCTTAAATGACAATGGGTGTTCGTGATTGGCACAAATCAGCCGTGACAGATATTCTCGTTGTCCACCCGGTCCCCAAGCTCTTACGGGGTTCTCTGCGGAGCCTAAAGGAAATTGTGCTAAAGATTCCGGATTCGGCATAGTGCAGTCCTTCCCATCCATAACGAGAAAAATATCGCACGGAGCAAGCCCGGTCTCTGCTTGCTCATCCGCAGAGCGAGCTGCGGTGTCCTGCTGCGTACTCTGGCAACCGGTTAATGCAATAACCAAAAGCCCTAAACCAACCACTAGTTTTCTCATTGTCGTTCCCTGTTATTGATTATTATTCTATTCACGTCGGATAAAACGGAAGTAGACGAAGTTCTGAATCTGTCGCGCTGGCGTCATATGTTCTTCGTAACGTTCTTCTACTAATTCAAATTCGTTACCGAGCTCAGCCGAGATCGTTTTGGCATCATATTGAACAACCGGCAAGCCGCTGCACTTTTCTGGGCCGCCAATAGCGAACGCCGCCAAAATCAGGTGCCCGCCAATCATTAAAGACTGCTTTAAATTGGCGACATAAGCCTGACGATCGGATGCTGCCGTTAAGAAATGGAAAACAGCGCGGTCGTGCCAAAGCATAAATTGCTTATCACTCCGGTATTCGGTGATATCAACAACAACCCATTGCACCAAGCCACTTTGGGCAGCCAATCGCGCTTGCGTCTTAGCCAGCGCAGCAGAAGAAATATCCAACACCGTTAGGTTGCTGTACCCCAACGCCAACATGCGATCCACCAGCACTGAAGCGCCACCCCCGACGTCAATAACTGGCTGATTTGCTGTAAGTTGACAGTTGGCAATGAGTTCAAGTGACACCGTTGGCTCAGTTTGAAACCAACTGACCTCCGACTCGTCCTTATTTTCATAGACCTGCTGCCAATGCGCTGTTCGATCCAAGTCTTGCATAACACCTGCTCAATACGATGGGGATACCGACACAATAACAAGCAACCCTTTGTCAGGATAGTTCTGAATTGCCTGCCACAATCTGTTTGCGTCATTAAATGTCGCAGGAGCGGATAGACTAACTATAAACACAACTAAGAGCTAAATACCCTATGCCCCAAAAACTCGTTATGACGTTAAGCCCCGCAGCGACAGAAAAATATCTCGCTATTATGTCAAAACAAACGGAAGCAGAGGTGAATGCCGACTGTGAGCCTTCCGGTGCGATTATCCAAGTTACCTTTGATCATATCTTTTCATCTGCAGATTTAGTCACAGGCTCTGGCTACATTGACCTCGGTAACGTTGATGTTGATTTGGTTGATTGTGATTTTTCAAGTGATTGATGTACGATTTCAGGAGGACATAATTACTCAATTCTCGCAGAAGAAATTAACTTTGACTTCAACTTCGAGAGCTCAGCCTTAAGATTTTCCAACTCTTGTCCTAAGCCACATTTACTTAATTCTTCCAATACTTCTCCTGATAGCTCCTTAAAGCCGTTGTCAGCCACAAGACTTGCTTCTTCAACCCTCTTTCGCCCGCCCTCTGCTGTAAGCAAAAAATTTTCCATTTCTGTAAAAATACGACTCGCTTCACGAGCCAATGAGTGATTCAAAATTTCAGTAGTAGCTTGAACTTTAATGAAAATCTCTCTGAAGTCTTTAATTATATTAGACACGATAAAATAGTCCGGTGCTTCTTTTTTTATGACCTTCTCCGCTTCAACTATAGTATTCTCCAATTTAATCACTTGCTCTAATGCATCAATGGATAACTTTGCAAAAAGCAATTTAGATTCATTTTGTTTCCAGCTTATTAACCCGAAATAAGCTGAAAATGCGAGAACAACTGTAGCAATTGCCGTAATCATTACCCAGATACTATCGGCGAAAATTATTTGATGGCCGAACGACACAAAAATAATCGTATGCGGCAAAATTAAAATGCTCAGAACAACAGCTTTTCTGAGTTTCAAATTATCACTCATGGAATTTAAACACTCCAGCTATTCGACAATACCTCAGCCTGTTTGAGCACTAACTCAACGGCTTCTGCTGCTTTGTCTGGGGGGTACTTATAGCGCTGTAGAGTTCGTCGCACTAGAACACGTAGCTTTGCCCGAACGCTTTCGCGCACCTGCCAATCTACTGTCGTAGAGTTGCGCAGTCGGGTTGTTATCTCAATGGCGATTTTCTTCAGTGTGTCATCACCAAGCTCGCGAACTGCGCTCTCGTTATTCGCTAAAGCGTCGTAGAAAGCGATTTCGTCCGGGTTTAAGCCAAGCGATGCTTCACGCTCTATTTCAGCTTGAAACTGTTTCGCCATGGCAATCAGCTCTTCAATAACCTGAGCGGTTTCGATGCCACGGTTGTTATATTTGCGCAGCGTTTCTTGCAACCGTTCGGCGTATTTTTTCTCTTGCACCACGTTGTTGCGGGTCTTGGCTTTGATATCGTCTTTCAGAAGCTTTTCAAGGAGCTCCACAGCAAAGTTCTTGTAGGGCATTTGCCGCACGTCTTCCAGAAACTCGTCGGATAACAAGCTTAAGTTCGGCTTATCCAAGCCGCACATGGCAAATACGTCGGTTACACCTTGCGCCACAATGGCATTGTCGAGGATCTGCTTTAACGCCGAATTCTTCTCGTCTTGCGTCAGCTTCTTATCGACACTGGTAAACTTGGTGATCGCGGCCTTCACCGTGGAAAGAAACGCCACTTCTTTTTGGTAAGGCTTGGCCTCGTCTAATGTCGAGCAAAGGCTGGCGGCTTTGTTTAGTTGCAACACGGTGTCTAAAAAACGTTTTTTGCCATCTGGCAGGCCTAAAACATAGTTTACCGCGGCAGGTATAAGTTTAAGCGGGTCGCTTTCAAAGCCAGTGTAATCAAACCCCGGGCCATCGGCGTTCTTTGCAAACATGCTGTGGATCACGTCTAGCTTTTCAATCATGAGGGCAAATGCCTCATGAGCGCTATGCGTCGGTTCGCCGCGCCCCTTCGAATCTGAATAGGTTTTCAGCGCTTGTTTTAACTCATTGGCAATGCCGATGTAATCGACCACCAAACCACCCGGTTTATCTTTGAAGACTCGGTTAACGCGTGCAATGGCCTGCATCAGGTTATGGCCTTTCATGGGCTTATCCACATACATGGTGTGGCAAGCTGGAGCATCAAAACCGGTCAGCCACATGTCACGCACAATGACTAAACGAAGCGGGTCGTTCACGTCTTTAAAGCGCTTTTCTAGGCGCTTTTTCGTCTGTTTGTTGTATATATGCGGTTGCAGTAGAGATTTGTCGGAGGCTGATCCCGTCATCACTATTTTGATCACACCCTTTTCAGGATCTGGGTCGTGCCAGTCAGGGCGCAGCGAAACGATTTCATTGTAGAGATGCGCACAGATGTCACGACTCATTGCGACAATCATGGCTTTACCTTCCATCAACTCTGAGCGCGTTTCAAAATGCTCAATCAGGTCTGCAGCAACCTGTTTCAAACGAGGGCCGGCACCCACCAGCTTCTCTAAACGGCTCCACTCGCCTTTCGTTTTCTCACGTGAGTTTACGTCCTCGTCGTCTTCTACCACCTCATCAACTTGGTCAGAAAGGGCTTCTATTTCTTCTCGGTTGATATCTAGCTTGGCTAAACGCGATTCATAGTAAATTGGCACGGTGGCGCCATCATCTACCGCGTCTTGAATGTCATAAATAGACACGTAATCACCAAACACAGCGCGGGTATCTTTGTCTTCACTTGCCACGGGTGTGCCGGTGAAACCAATGAATGCCGCGTTAGGCAACGCATCGCGCATGTGCTTGGCATAACCAAACTTATAAGTGCCATCGGCTTTCAGTGTCGCTTTAAGCCCGTACTGGCTACGGTGCGCTTCATCCGAAATCACCACAATGTTATGGCGATCGTTCAAGATCGGGTGGCCGCCCTCATCATCCAACAGAGCAAACTTCTGCACGGTGGTAAATATAATCCCGCCGGATTCTCGCTCTGCGAGCAGTTTCCGCAGGGAATCTCTGTCGAGTGCCTGAGCAGGCTCTTGTTTCAAAAGTTCTTTTGCTGAACTGAAGGTTGCGAACAGCTGTCCGTCTAAATCATTGCGGTCTGTTACCACAATCAGCGTCGGATTATTCATCTCAGGCTGCTGCAGTAACTTACCGGCATAGCAGCACATAGAAATACTTTTGCCTGAACCTTGTGTGTGCCAAACGACCCCTGCTTTTTTGCTGCCTGGCACGACATTATCAGCATAGGTCGCACGCTTTTCGCCAAGCTCTGTCGCTTGCTCTCTTTGGGAGGCAATGACCGTTGCCCTCACCGCTTCACGCACCGCATGAAACTGGTGGTAGCCCGCGATCTTTTTAATCAGCTTGTCTGAGTCAGTCTCGAAAATGACAAAAAACCGGATGTAATCTAAAAACAGCTCGCGGTCGAAGAAACCACGAACCATGGTTTCTAATTGCCATTCAAAGTGCGGCCGATCATCTTCATGTTTGACGGTTCGCCATGGCATGAAGCGCTCTTTATTCGCCGTTAACGAACCAACCCGTGCGTTATAGCCCTCGCTAATAACCAATGCTTCGTTGTAGGTAAAAAGCTCAGGTATTTCGTCTTTGTAAGTTTGAATTTGGTTAAACGCATCCCAGATACTGACATTGTCTGCGTTGGGGCTTTTAAGTTCGATCACCACAACAGGCAGGCCATTGATAAAGCAAATAACATCCGGGCGGCGTAACTGGCGGGAGCCTTCTAAGGTAAACTGGTTAATCGCACGAAACCGGTTGGCGCTAACCTCTGAAAAGTCGATCAAAAACGCGTGATCATGAACTACCTCATCATCACGTTTATATTCAACCGGAACGCCTTCAATTAAATAGCGGTGGAAACTGCGGTTGCTTACAGTGGTATCGAGGCTTTCGGGCTTACGAACAACGGCAATGACTTGCTCAACAGCAGAATCAGGTAAATGCGGGTTAATGCGGCGTACAGCACTTTCCAAGTCAGCCAGCAGCAGTACTTGCTTATAATCAGTGCGTTCAGGCGACGGCCCGTCATGGGCAATATCAGGTCCATGCGCGACTTCCCAGCCACCTTCTTCAAACCAAGCTAAACATTGTTGCTCGAGTTGTTCTTCTGTCATTCCATTAACCCTTTAATAACAATGGGTTCAATTTAGCTTATTTGCGGCGCTGGGTAAATTTTCTTAATTGTGAAATTCACAACTCTCTACTCTCACTTGAAATGTTCATTTATTGATTCGAAAAAAGTGCAGAGGCCAAAACCAAGTGAAAAATAAACTATTCATATTTATTTCAACAGGTTAAATACTGTGTCTGCCCAGTAGTTTGTCAGGAAAACGACACTCTTTTCCTGACAAACATCATGGTCAACCGGTCGCCGTAAATCATGATAGTTTCGACAACAACTCCAACATCGCCCTTTTTGGCCACAAGGTGCCCTTTCCTTTCACTGTTCTTGGTGTATCGGCAAGCCAGGCTCCCGCGCTGTAGCCGGTCATTTCGGCAATGTTCAATCCGTCGTAATAAAGAAGATGTTCAAACTCATCTTTCATGCGGTTCAAAGTACCTTGCACTGAGCGATTACAGTCCGTGTCTATTTGCAACGGGCGCAGGTATTGGTGCGCAGCTTTAAGGTGTGCTTCCTCAGCACCGCATTTGAGCAAAGTATTCATAAACACATCAACAAAGCGATCATTCAGCTCCGCAAAATCAGGTTTGGTTAACGTAGGCAGCACCAACGGAAAGCGCGTAGTGTCGTGGGCCATTAAAATGCAATTTCGTCGCTGCAATACCACCACGTGCGCATGCCAGCCACTGAGCGGATTAATGTCCAACGCAGGTTGGTCGTAGAGCCATTCTGAACGCTTAGTTCGTGGCAAATAGCCATTTTTATCGACTGGTAATTTCTCAAATAGCTTTCTGGTAGCATGGAGTTTTAACATTATCGACCACCCTCACCTAACTGCCGCAAACTTTCAGTGACCCGCTTCCACGGCAACCTTCTACCGGATTCGCGCATTAAATCGTAGGCTTGCTGCGCTTGCTCAACAGTAATGATGCCGTGCTCAATCATCGCTGACACCATACGAATCGTCCCTTGCACTTCAACTCCCTCAGCTTCAGCGGCATGCCTCAAATCCTTGTCGCCCGTCAGCAAGGGGCAGCCTTTGTCCATTGCAAGACACATAGCAAACACATCGTTTCGACTTGGCTTTGAGTGTGCTTGGATCATCCGAAACGCTGTCATCATTACGTCACTGGATAGCTCAACAAGCGTCAATCCACGTGCCGGCAAGTCAGCATGTTCCTCAGCAAGCTCTTCCTCAAATAGGATATCAGGAACTATAAAATCGTACGGCAAAGCAAAGAACGCATCTAACAAGCCACCTTCCTGCATGTCTATGAGTATATTGGCGTCGCTAACAAGAAGCTGCTGCGGTGCTTGTGGCACTGTCATCTGTCACCTCGAGCTTACGTTCCATGTGAAAGCTGGATAACGACATACCCAACAGTTCAGCAGCTTTTGACTCCCCAATGTACTCTTCGCTTACTGCCCGGTAGACAAGTTGTTTAAACAGAAATGTTGTTTCCGATGGATAAGCATCACCAGGCTCTTGTTTGCGCCAACCATTCACGCTAAAGCTTTGCATGAGCCGCCGATAATAACCGGGATTAATAACATTACACTGCATAGCACGAATGCCAACCGCAGCCATGCTCAGGCCATATTCATGCTTGAGCATATAGAGCTCTCGCGCTTCAAGGTGGCTTCGCTTTTCACCGAGCTCTTGCTGAATCGACGATTTCGGCAATAAAAACGCTCCGGCAAAACGATTACAGGCTTTTTCCTCGTCCATCTCATCTGTGAGACGTCCTTTAAGCACTAAATGCCCCAACTCATGAGCCAGTGTGAAGCGCTGGCGATCGCCATTTTGCGCCCCTGAAATCACAATCAGTGGTTTGCCTTCTATACTTCCAGCTAAACCATCAAATTTATTCTCGGTTTCGACATGCGTAAGAATAACCATCAAGCCTCGCGACTCGAAAGTGTCCACAAGGTCTTGAATTGGATTCAGGCCCAAACCCCAATAATCGCGCATGGTATCAGCAATTGACTCAAGATCTTCGTAATCATCGATTACTGCCGGCAACTCCTTAGGGAGCATGAATTCCGTGATCGGTTTTGCTGAGTCTGGGAAAAGATTGAGTAATTCATACCATCGCTCAACCTGATCGAGCACATCACCATGAATTTTAGCGAGCGTTTTCTGTGGGGTGCTTGCACGTTTACGGTATTCAATACCTTGAACGTCCACCTTCATCGGTCGGAAAAAGTATTCACTGCGCACATTCAAGGCTTTCGCCAGTTTCATTAAGTTCGAGGATGATGGCATCGCGTCACCGTGCTCATACTTTTTTATTGCATTCGCAGAAAGCCCTACCTGATCAGCAAGCGCTTGCATAGAAAAGCCAGAGGCTTTTCGCGCTCGAACGAAACGCTCAGCGAACATACAATCTCTCCGTTGGTTTATAAATTAAATATACTATTCACCATTATAAACCAAGAGCTGTATTTGGTCGAGCTCAACCTAAAGTGTACAAACCTCCAGTGCTAGCGGAAATGCAGTTTTCTTCAATAAAATAATTCGCTGTTATGCTTGATCCCTATATGGCTAAAAGTGATCAGATTATCGAGCCAAAATGCAGAGGCTGATGACCTTTCATCAGGTTGATATCAAGGCCATTTAAGAGCAATGCCCATTGCTGCTCAGTCAGCGTGATGGTGCGACCAGACATTTTGCGTGGCCACTTGAACTTCGCCTTCTCAAAGCGCTTGTACCACAGGCAAAAGCCTATTTTGTCCCAGCGGTAGTCTTCATGATTTAACAAAAAACCATCACTCAACCATTTACAGAAAGTTTTCTTACTGTCGTACAAGTCACTAGCAGGCAATGATTCTATTTGCTTGATGATTAAATCAATTTCGCTAGCAGTAATAAAGTCTGCTTGATAGTAATCAAATAAGAACTGACGTATGTCATCCTTAATCAAAACATTAGTATCGCTACGAGTAAGCTCACCACCGGGGCCGTAAGGAAAGCCCTGTTCACCAAGCAGTTCAATAATGGCAGCTTCTAGCTATGCTTTTGTAAATTTCATGAAAAATCCTTATTCAATGCCTAGCTTTTCTTTGTAAATCTTAAGTCGCTGTTCTGCCCTATCTACAAAATCTTGATAAAACAAAATTTCAGAATATAACTCCCCATATGCCTTACCAGTATGAGGGTCTTCTAACGAATCAGTGCTAAACCAACCTTTATCGCTTGGGAATCTTTTGTATCCTTTTAGTCGTAGTGGTTTAACAGTATCGCCAATAAGGTAACCGTAAAACTTTTTAATCCTACCTTTTGATTTCGCTGCCAACAGGTGAGCATATTCCATCAAGTCCCCCATGTAGTTATCCATCGATACACCGGGCGCTTTAAACTCAATGATAATCGCAGCCCCTTCTTGATTAAAAATCGCAATATCTGGTCTTTTTAGCTGGTTTTCACTCTCGTTTTTTTGAAATACCTCAGCAAGTGCATCATCAATATCAGGTTCAAACAAGCTTTCGTTGTCGTTCCAAGGGATTGAAGAAAGAGGTTTATCAGAAGCTATATGTTCAAAGTAGTGATACTCTTCGTTGAGTATCCAAATATCGTGATCAATCTTGTCGTTACTGTCTTTTCCTGTAGGGAAAAAGATACTGTGAATTATTCTTTCGTTTTCTTTTCTGCCTTCACCAGATTGAACACTCAGTAGTTTTTTAACCGCACAATTTAAAATTTCAATCATCGATGAACGTCTAACAACAAGTTGCGATAGGTTTGCCATGTCCATCTTTTGAATGGTAGAAGTGTACTTCCAAGGCATTTCGTTAACTTTATCTCTAAAGTCATCTTTTCGAGGGTCTAGCTTTAGTAATCCCTGCTTTAAGTCAAAAAGCGCTGAAGTATCATCAACAATTTCTTCTTGGTATTTTTTTAATACTCGCTTAGCAATGTCATCGGCAGAATCACCGTATTTAACCTTTACCCTCGTATCAGCAAGCATCCTGGCAGATATACCAAATTTAGTTCCTGTTTCCTTGATCAAAGCGTCTCTATCAAAACCGGTAGGAGCTAATAGATCTAATACATAATCCTCTATAGATTCGATAATATCTTGCATTGATGGGCCTGAAGATATTAATTCGATATTACCACGGCAAGAAACTGGGATATCAAAATTATCTCGCCTAATATTTACATTCTGTTCCAAATAATCACTCTCAATTAAAACTAAATAAAACTTCCCGTTTATTGAACTCTTTCGGTCTTTTGGAACTTTTAAGAATGTTTTGGTCAACGATTTTACAATTGACGAATTAGCACAAAGCGCAACATCGTGTTCAAATCCGGCAAATTCGCCTTCTAAAAACTCATATGTGCTGATAGAGAGTTTAAGTTTTCTATTTATTCCATCATTGCCATGACTACACACAATAGGCATTTCAGGTACAAGCAATCTTTTAGGCAAGTCATTTGCGGTTATTCGTTGAGCTGGTTGTTGTTCCCCAAATAACGTTGTATGAAACTCGATGCTGAAATCGCCAATAACTTCTTTGAGTGTTATGAGCCTTTGAAGAAACGTTATAAACACATGATGTTTAAGGTTTTCAGCAGAAAACTCATAAGGTAAATTTTTAGACTCAAAATGCTTTTTGATAGCTTGCTCAGACAGCCCCGTCAGAGAGACCAATGTTTTAATTTCATAAGTTGACGCATCTTCCAACTTAAATGACGCCTCCGATATTTCCTTAGTGTTACTTGTGACATCAAGAGTTCGAAGCTTAAAAGTACCACCTGCATCAAAAACGCTTTCAATGTTTAATTTTTCAAAAAAGTGAAAGTACTGAACACGACCAGAGCCAAAGCACTTACCAATACCTTTGATTCTAAGATCATCTTTAAATGTAGAATCTTTAGTTACGAAAGCCTTAACTTGATTGTCACCAAACCCAGCCCCGTTATCTTCACAAGTAATTTTTAAGCCAATTTCATCATCTGATACAAGATCAATTCGGTATAATTCTATGCCGAAGCGGATTGCTAAGGCGGGTATATCATTATTTGCGTCTCTTCTAATAAGATATGAATCTATAGCGTTTGACATAAGCTCTTCAAACACAACAAATCTATTATCGCTAATTCTGGTGTTTTTTTTACTTCCGCGAATATCAAGTGTCATCGGACTAGCCCTCTTCTTCCTCAGTAGATGAGTATTGGACTAACATTTCACGATACCCTTCCATGTCATGCTGAAATACCATCTGGCTCGCTGTAAATTGAATGATATTACCGTTTCCTAGAGGTAAGTTATAACCATCAAATTGTTCATCTAACCAATCGTTAAACTCTGGATAATCATCATACCGCAACCTATGAGCCACTTCAGGCTCTAAAGTTTCTTTATGCTTTTTATAAATACATGAAGCTAAACCATCCACAGAAGAAGCAATAAACTCGGCTTCGACCATTTTAATTGGATTAGTGTGATATCCATCATCACCATGAGAAGCAGCACCGTATCGATTTCTTAACTGACCAGTCACATTCACGATCTGTCCAGCTAACAAGCCCAAGAGGTTGTTAATGTCAGCATTTTCACTAAAATCTAAATTATCTTTAACTGTTCTAAATAATGGGCCAAAATCTAAGTTTGTATTTGCCTCAGTAACACGATCATTAATTATTGTTTTAAAAATTGTTTCTAAAAAGGCTTTAGATAAATCCAAAGATAAAGGAGCATCACTTTGAAGAAGTGCCGATTCAAGCCGTTCTTTTTGCTCAATTAGATGAACAGCTTCTTCGTTGCCAACGATTGCTCTGGTGCTCAATGGTAGTCTTAACGCATTTTCATTCATGGCTGAGATTTTCCAATGTAATTTCACCAGAAATTAATTTTGGTAATAGGTAATCTCTAGTTTCAGTTAACGAATTATTCTGTTTTAAATTTTCAGTTATCTTGTCGTAATTTGCTTTAGCAATTGCCGTAAATGCATCTATTGCAGGCTTGGAAGGAACTACAAGTTTAATGCTTTTAAACGTCTTTTTGCTAATCTCCGCAAACGTTGTTCCACCTGAAATACCTTTGATTTCATCCATAATTGAATCTAAAAACTGCATCGTATATTCAGGTGTTAAGTCCATTTCACACTGTAAGGCAATATAACCCTGATTAATTGCTAAAGGAACTTTTGCGAGTGCCAAGTACCCCACAGGCGCTCTAGACGACATCAACACAGTATCAATTGGTAATAATCCAGAAGTAATTTTGGCTAAACCAGCTTCTGTTATCTTCCGAATTGTATCTAATAAAATTTTTGAATCATTACCAGATAAGTCTTTTGGAGATGTCCAGTGAATAGCACCTCCATCCCAAAAGTCAGGATTTTTTGTACTCGGTGTAGAGCCGCCATGAATGCCAAATTCATCACCTGTGCTCGAAACTCTCCACCCTTTAGGTATCCAGCCAGCAATGCCAATACTTGGATCATTTGTTTGTTCAAATTCGCTTGGAAATAATTCGCGGATATCATCAGGCAATGGTTTAAAATCTGGTAGCTGTTGTGCTTGTTTGCGCTGTTCAGCTTTGTGTTGCAGTACTTCAGGAATGTCCTTGCCAGCGGCAATGGCGTTGTCGATAACAGGATCAAAATCAACAAACCAGCTTTTGAAGATGGCTTGCGCCATTTGCTCGAGGGTTTGGTTAATTTGGTGGTTGAGCTTTATTTTCTTGTCTAACGTTTCTAATTGATTAGCTATCGCCTGCTGAATCTCCAACCCTGGCATCGGAACTTCAAGCTGTTCGATATGCGACTTAGTTAACGCATTTCGTGTTGCACCAGAGCTAGCGATTGTCAGAAGTAACCTTTGCTGTTCGGGAGAACTTAAGAAATAGCGCACAAAACGCGAATCCAATCGACTGTTATCAGGGCGAATAATTGCTACGTGCTGATTCACTCTCGCTGGTAAATATTCTTCAGGAGCCATGCAAACACGAGCAACCGAATCTCCGGTGATATTTAATAGAATGTCGTTGGGCTCAATCGAAACATTTCTTAATTTGTCCGCTGCCTCTTCGGATATAAAGGCTAGTCCACTTGCGGTGAAGCCCTCGTTATAGACATTCTGGCTCCTTATAAGCGCTGTTTCTCCTACATCAAGATAAACACTTTTCCCGCCTTTGGGGGTTGCACCACTACCGATTTTCTCACAATAGTTACCTAAACAGACCATAGGCCAATCAGCACTCATAACCCTGCTCCCCAAGCTTCCTTTTAAGTTCTACTTTTAGCCGCCCGCTCTCGTCATCACGCTGGTTCAGCATCATAACTTTACTCTGCTTCATATCTTCACCTGCCAATATCCTCGGGTGCCGCCCACGCGCTCAATTACCCCTAGCTCTTTTAGTTTTTCTAGGTGCTTCTGCACGGCCGAAGGGTTGATATTCAATTCTTCGGCTATTTTGCGGTATGGATAACTTGGGTTGGCCTGAATAACGGCCAAAACAGATTGTTGTGCGGTGGTCAGATTTTCGATTGCACCACCTATTGCACCACCTATTGCACCACCTGCTTTTTCTTCAACCGCGCCTTGTAAACTTTGATCACGCAGAAACTCGATGTCAAAAGAGTCGCCTATTTCTTTAAACACCGGTTTTGGTGTTTTTGCTTCTTGGCATAACTGGCGGATACGCGCCATACCGCTGCCCCATTGTTCTATGTACCCGAGTTCGCGAAACACCCGCGCCACCACTTTGTTTCGAATTTCAGAGCGACCTTGCAGAGCTTCTTCTAGGGTGATGCCGTTGGGTAAACCTCCAGGCGAAACAATGTTTACGCAATCGTCGTAAATACCCAGTTTAATGTCACGGCCAAAGTTACTATAGTCACGATGCACAATGGCGTTAATCAGCGCCTCGCGAATTGCTGGAATGGGGATTTCGTAGGTGTCGGTGCGTTGCAAACCAAGAATTTCAGCCCGCAAATGCAGGTGATTTTTAATAAAAAGCTCGGCCTGGCTTAGTTGCTGAAACAAGTCTCCACGGTATTCCTTTTTATCAAGGAAAACTGTCATATTGTTGCCCTTAAAGCGGGCGCACTTCATTTCCACATGCTCGTAGTGGCCAAGCAGGATCAGTAGCCCGTGTGTGGGCCGTAACTGATCATGCTCTTGTTTTACCAGTTTGAGGCTACGAAGGCGTTGTTCATCGAGCGTTTTTCCCTGTTGGGTGAAAGCATTATACAGCGGAGCTAAATCCAACTGCTTAAATTCAACCTCCCAAGAGGCTTGCTCGTCAAAGCTTTGGTTCAAGCGTTGGCGTTCCAACTCATGAATCATATCTAAGCTCGCCGGTCGATTACTTGCACCAATACGCACATAGGTGCCGTCATCACGGCCCTTGCTCTTTAGGAAATACGGCAACTGGCTACCACGGTGTACCTGCACCACCAAAAGCGTTTTCTGTTGAATGGTTTCTAAGTAAATACTCGGCAATAGCGTGGGTAAACACTGTGCATGCACTATAGATGCAACCTGATCCATCAGTTCAAACTCATCGCCTTGAATACCCACAATTCGGCGCTGATCATCAACGCCGATAATCAGCTTACCGCCGCTCGTATTCGCAAAGGCAACCAGCGTTTTCGAAAGTTGCTCACCTTTGGGCAGCTCTCGCTTGAATTCGAGTGTTTTGCTCTCGCCCTGCTCAATTTCATGCTTGAGCTGGCGGTTAAAGCTCATACCCCAGCCCTCCAAGATTCCGCTTAATCTCCGCTTCCAACCGCTCGCTTTCGGCAAACTGCTCACTTAACTGGGCGGTCAGGCGGGCCATTTTCTCGGCAAAGGGTTCGCCGTCGTCTTCCTGTTCGACTGCCCCCACATAACGGCCTGGGGTCAGCACATAATCGTGCTTTTTAATGTCATCAAGACTGACGGATTTACAGAAGCCAGCGATGTCTTCGTAGTTGTCGCCGCGCTGCCATGCGTGGAAGGTGTTGGCGACCTTAGCAATGTCTTCGTTGGTGAAGTCACGCAGTACGCGGTCGCGCATAAAGCCAAGGTTACGGGCATCGATAAACAGGAATTCGTGGCGGCGGTCGCGTTTTTTCTCACTCCGCACCATGCCATTGGCTTTGTCTTTGCTTAAAAACCAAATGCAGGCGGGAATTTGCGTGTTGGTGAACAGCTGTCCGGGTAGAGCAACCATGCACTCAACTAAGTCTTCTTCAATCAGGCGCTTACGAATTTCACCTTCGTTGTTGGTGTTGGAGCTCATGGAGCCGTTGGCCAGCAATATACCCATGCTGCCAGTTGGCGCTAAGTGGTGCACCATGTGCTGGACCCAAGCAAAGTTGGCATTACCTTTGGGCGGCGTGCCGTATTTCCAGCGTACGTCGTCGGCTAGCGACTCACTCCACCAGTCTTTGATGTTAAAGGGTGGGTTTGCCATGACAAAGTCAGCACGCAAATCAGGGTGCTGATCATCCAAAAAGGTATCGGCGTTTTTCTTACCGAAGTTAAAGTCGATACCACGGATGGCCATGTTCATCGCGGCCAGCTTCCATGTGGTAGGGTTCGACTCCTGCCCATACACAGAAATGCGCTTACGCTGCTCGGAAGCGTCGTAATGCTGTTCTTTGGCATGCTCCTCGATGAACTTATCGCTTGAAACGAAAAAGCCGCCAGAACCCATTGCAGGGTCATATACACGTCCTGAATACGGCTCTAGCATTTCAACGATGAGGGTTACGATGCTTTTCGGGGTGTAATACTGACCACCTTGCTTGCCTTCTGCCAAGGCAAACTGGCCTAAGAAATACTCGTATACATGGCCGAGAATGTCTTTGCTGTGCAAATGAAGTTTCTTGCCACCGAATACCGGCTTGGTAAACGAGGTATCGGAAAATGTATTAATCAGGCCAATGAGCTTATCGTTATCGAGCTGGTACTGGCTGATTCGGTTCAAAATACCTTTAAGTTTAGCGTTGCTCTTTTCAATCTCTTCTAGGGCGTTATCAATTAACCAAGACACCGAGCGTAGCTTTACATCGTTGCCGGCTGAGTCTTGCCAAAGCACACTGTTAATCGGCAACACTGCTTTTTCTTTTACGGTTCTCCAACGGGCGGCTTTCGGCACCCAAAACACATTCGCTTCACGATAGTAGTCGAGCTGCTCGAGCTCATCCTGTATGGCTTGCTGGTAGTCGGCGTCGCTGTCGAAATCATCACGCGGCATGAAGTAGATGTTGTCATCACTTTCTTGCCCAAACAGCTCAATGAGCGCCTCTTGGCGTTCTTCAAAGGCATCTGACACGTACTTTAAGAAGATAAGCCCTAATACCACATGCTTGTAATTAGCAGCGTCTAGGTTGGCGCGTAGCTTGTCTGCAGCCTTCCAAAGTTTGTCATCTAATTCTTTTAGAAACTGCTGTTCAGTGTTGTCCATGTTGCTATCCATATCTCTTTTATATTCCCGACTAATCGGTTGTTTTTAGTGCTGAAATTTCGTAATGGAACTATCCGGAAATTCCGGAGCGTTAGTTCAACAAACCAGTTGTTTCCACTTTGGGGGAACTACTAAGGATTTTGTAGTAGTTGTTGAGTTATCTACCTCAAGCTGCGCCTTTCCATCTGCACTTCGTGAAGCGAATGTGTTTTGTATGTCGGTCATGTTCATCTTCCATGTTTTATTCTCGTGTACCGCGGTGCAACACCTACGCATACCCTGGGGCAATCGCCAAGTTACTTGTATTCATCAAGCACACGCGGTTTGTGAGCGTGTAGCCTTGAATTAAGTGGTCTTTTAGGGTTTGTGTCGCCCACTGTCGGAACTGAGTCGCTCGTATCGAGTTAACTCGATAACCAACAGAAATAATCGCATCAAGATTATAATACTTCGTCTTATACTTTTGGCCATGGTCAGCCACATGTTCCAAAATGGAACATGTGGCTCTTTTGTCTAACTCGCCACTTTTATATATATTGCTCAAATGCTTGGTTATTGCCGGTCGCTGAATGCCAAACAACTCCGCCATTTGCGCTTGGCTCAACCATACAGTTTCCTTTTCAAGCGCCACTTCTAGCTGCGCCTTTCCATCTGCGCTGGTAAACAATTTTATGCTTTGTGCGGTCATAATGTTCCTCTTCCTTTGAGTAACGTTTTTAGGACGAGCTCATTTGAGCCCGGTTCAAACATTTGTTCATCACCCAGTACCGCATCACGATGACTATGTTTCATCGCAAATCAACCATACCCCGGCGCAATCGCCAGATTCGGGGTATCCACCAAGGTGACGCGGTTGCGCAGCCACAACTGATACTCTGGCCCGTGCAAATCAGCATCTTCAGTGCAGTCGACGTTCCAACGTCGCAACAAATAGCCCGCCATAGCGGCTCGAACTTCAACGGTTAATACGCCGTTTTTCATGCCGTAGTCACGTTCAATGGCGCTTTTGTGTTTGATATTGTGCGGGTGTGGCACAAGCTGCAATGGAATCATCCGCTGCCATTCATGGTCATTTTCTGCGCCTTCAAAGTCTTCAGCGGTGCCGCAAATGTTCACTTTTTCAATTCGGGTCAGCACAAAATCACGATAACTTTGCGACACGCGATCAAACGCCCGCAAATGCCAACGTAAACCGTTGTCGACAATCGCATGCGGTACTAACTGTTTGACCGAATTGCCACTGCTAAGCGAGGTATAAGTCACCTCAATCGCTTTCTGATTTAAAATCGCCTGCACGAGGCGCGCCACCACAAACAAATCGGGGACATTCAGGCGTGACGGCGCTTCAACCGGAAAATGAATATCGCCAATGGCATCAAAACCGTCGGAAATATCATTAGCGAGTTTTACT
>JAMCWV010000081.1 GCA_023481025.1 Gammaproteobacteria bacterium | reverse complement strand
GGGATGCGGAGTTTACCCTTGGGCTTGGCGAAACGCTAACGTTGGCGCTTAACTTAGACGGTGATTTAGCCGAGAGTGTATTCGACTTACCAGAGCCGATTGCTCATCAGCGCGGCAATGATCGCAGGGCAAATTTAGTCCTCAATATTGACGGTGATGATCTTCGAGCGACTGCGCAAGTCGCAGATGTTATTCAGGCCCGCGCAGAAATGGTGTTAGGTAGTGGTGGTTTAAATGCCTTGGAATTGCAGCTGGGCGAGAGTCCGTATCCAGTTGCAGTGCGACCTGACGCGGGCTTCCATATTTATGCTGGCTTTGTCCAAACTGATTTAGCGCAATGGTTGCCGTTGATAGGGGAACTCTATGTTGATTCTGACGAGCAAATTGCCGAACTCAACGAGCCGCAACGTGCGTTAGTACCGCCATTGTCGCAAATTGATGGCCGTATTGAGACATTAAGTTGGTTTGGCCAAGCATTTCCAAATAGTGAGATCCGTGGCCGAAGTGTGGATAACGGTTGGCAAATCGACTTGAACGCTGACAATACGCGAACGCGGGTCGATTGGAATGTGGCGACGCCCGGTCAACTGACCATTGGCGCTGATTTTCTCTATCTGCAGGCAGCGACCATAGCCGAAACGGATGAAACTGGCGATGACGAACCGCAACAAAGCAGTCCTGAACTGCTCGATAATTTACCGCCGATCGCATTTAGCTGTCGCGTATGCCGCTTTGAAGACCGTGATTTAGGCGAGGTTCGTTTACGTTTACGGTCGGATTTAGGCGAACAAATTGAACGCTTTGAAATGCGTCGCGGGCGCACGGTGTTGACTGCAAGCGGCGGTTGGATGCACGATGACGGCGAGAACCTAGCGACCTTTATTCAAGGGAATTTGAATTCGAATAATATCGGCTCGTATTTGTCTGATTTAGGTTTTAGTTCGGTCGTTCGTGATTCTGACTTACAGCTGCGTTATGCATTAAATTGGCCAGGTCTACCGACTGACTTTGACCGAGAGCGGTTGAGTGGCGAGGTCGAATGGCTGCTCGGTGCTGGCTACTTGCGTGACGTACCAGATGCGGCGCGTGTTTTCTCTGTACTCAGTCTTGAAAGCGTCATTCGGAAACTGACGCTCGATTTCCGTGATATTTTTGCCCGCGGTATGTTTTATTCATCATTTGGCGGCACGTTGCAACTCAGAGACGGTGTCGTCAGTACCGATAATACCCGCATGAATGGTGCAGCGGGTGACATGACGGTCGCGGGAACCACGAACTTAAGCACTGAAGCGATTCATTATCAGCTGACCTACGTGCCTAAGGTAACGTCGAGTATTCCGGTTTTATTGGCCTTTATGGTGAACCCGCCAAGCGGCCTCGCTGCGTTGCTAATCGATCGCATGCTGCATGATGCACAGGTGATCAGCCGATTGCAGTATGAAATTACCGGTACCATGAGCGAACCTGTAGTGAACGAAGTCAGTCGCGACAGTAAAGAAGTGGAGTTGCCGGAAATGGCTGAGGATGTGTTACCCCGTGAGCTGCCCGCGAAGACTGAAGCGGAAATTGAAGGGAAACAGGGAAATCAAGAGGACAACCATGGCACAGATTAGCTTACTGCAATGGACCTCACGCCGTGACTGGTCGGCCAATAAGGTCTGTATCGAACAGCAACTTGAGCAACTCAAGGGCGTTTCTAAGCCGCACTTGGTGATCCTGCCAGAGGCATTTGCTCGCTTTGGCGCGGGAGAGTCCGCCCAAGGCCGCTTTGCGGAAACGCTAGGGCATGGTGAAGTGCAATCATTCATTCGTGAATGCGCAGCGAATTACGGGGTTTGGATTCTTGCTGGAACCATGCCAATTGATGAGGGCGAGCGCTATGCGGCAGCATCGCTCTTGTTTGATGATCAGGGCATGCTGCAAGCAAGATATGATAAAATCCATTTATTTGACGCCGATGTGGACGACGACACCAAGAGCTACCGCGAGTCCAAGTACACACGCCCCGGTAAAGACTTAGTGGTGGTTGATACGCCATTTGGTCGGCTCGGTCTGGCGGTTTGCTACGACTTGCGTTTCCCTGAACAGTTTCGGGCGTTACGTCAGCAAGGGGCTGAGTTAATTGCATTGCCGTCGGCGTTTACTAAAGTCACCGGCGCCGCCCATTGGCAAGCCTTATTGCAAGCTCGGGCGATAGAGAATCAAGTCTATCTGCTGGCGCCAAATCAAACCGGCCGCCATGACGACGGCCGAGAAACATGGGGGCACTCGATGGTAGTCGACCCATGGGGGCGGGTCATTGCTGCGCTTGATCGCGAGCCGGGCGGTTTGACCATTGAGCCAGATTTAGATGAACTTCATGCACTGCGTCAACGTATGCCAGTGCAACAACATAATCAATTTGAGGTGCGTTTCATTGAAGATACCAACGCCAGTCGCTGAACAGTTGTTGGCTCCGGGGCAACTCGACGAGTCTATGTTACAGCAGTGCCTGCACGATTTAGCCGGTGCGCGGATCGATTACGCCGATATCTATTTGCAAAGTAGCAGCCATGAAGCTTGGGTACTGGAAGACAGTATTGTTAAAAGTGGCAGTTTCAGTATCGAAAGTGGTTTAGGTATTCGCGCGATTAGTGGCGAGAAAACTGGCTTTGCCTATGCGGACAGTATTGATCCAGCGGCTCTAACACGCGCCGCACAAGCGGCGAAAGGTATTGCCGATCAAGGTGGCGAGGGTAAAGCGAAAGTTTTAACTAGCGTGACCACCCATGACTTATATCAGCCGGAAAATCCGCTCGCGAGCTTGACCGAAAGCAAGAAAATAGCCTTGTTACAGGCAATGGATAAGCATGCGCGCAAGGCTGATCCACGAATTAAAGAAGTGACCGTTAGCCTCACTGGTGTGTACGAACATATTCTGGTGGCAGCGACCGACGGTACCTTAGCAACCGATATTCGCCCTTTAGTGCGCTTGAATTGCAGCGTCCTTGCGGAGCAAAACGGGCGACGTGAGCGTGGTTCCTCTGGCGGTGGCGGCCGGGTCAATTATCACTATTTCTTTGAACCAGTCTGGCTTGATGCCAATGAAGCAAATAAAGAGCAGCCGCGGTATTTGAGTTTTGTCGATGAAGCGGTGCGGCAAGCCTTGATCATGCTTGAGTCGAAACCTGCACCGGCAGGAACCATGCCCGTGGTGCTTGGCAATGGTTGGCCGGGAGTTTTACTCCATGAAGCGGTCGGACACGGCTTGGAAGGTGACTTCAATCGCAAAGGCTCGTCGGCTTATGCAGGTCGAATTGGCGAACAGGTCGCAGCGAAAGGTTGTACGATTGTCGACGACGGTACGCTGGCGAATCGCCGTGGTTCTCTGCAGGTAGACGATGAAGGCACACCGACACAGCATAATGTGCTGATCGAAGATGGTCGTTTGGTTGGTTACATGCAGGACAAATTGAATGCACT
>JAMCWV010000243.1 GCA_023481025.1 Gammaproteobacteria bacterium | reverse complement strand
GACGGCTTACGCTTCGCTATCCGTGAAGGCGGCCGTACCGTAGGCGCTGGCGTTGTATCTAAAATCTTAGATTAATTGGTAGGGCAGGCTTCGCCTGCCGTCAAGCGATGTTGAACGGCAGGCGAAGCCTGCCCTACAACCACCAATCAAGATATTCAAAAGGCTCCCATAGGGAGCCTTTTTTGATTTCCGCCTTTGCGAATATATTGTGCCAGACATCACACAGCCATTCTCGGCATAGATTTGCAACACATCATTAACGTTGCTATTGTCATTGCAGCACCGTGAATGAGCGTAACCATTCAACGAGGCATGATGGTATTGTATCTAAAATATTGGATTAACCGGTAGGGCAGGCCGTGCCTGCCGCCGCGCATTGCCTGCCGCCAAGCGATGTTGAAAGGCAGGAAAAGCCAGCTCACGATGTTTTGAACAGAGTATTGCCAATGACTACTTGGATAAGCCACCGCGGGTATACTAAACACGCAACTGAAAACACCGCTCAGGCATTTGATGATGCCGTTGCACTCGGCTTTGACCACCTTGAGACTGACCTGCGCACGACACGAGACGGTCATATTGTGTTGTGCCATGACCCTGAGTTAAGTCGTATCAGTGCTGCGCAAACTAAAGTCAGCGACTTAACTCGCAGTGAACTGGAAGCGCTCAAGCTGATTCAGGGCGAACCACTATTGTTCTTTGATGAATTCCTCGACCGGTATGCACACTTAAACTGGATCCTTGATATCAAGCCGGACAGCGCTGAGGCGACTATTGCTGGGCTGCAAACTTGGCTTAAGCACCCTCAGGGTGAAACCTTCCTACGCCAACAGGTGCGTTTTTTGATGTGGCAACCCGCGCATGAGCAGCAACTACAACAGGTGTTGGACAATGCATTTTGTCTTGCCCGAGATAAAGCCTGTGTGCGTGCTGGGGTGTCTGCGCTAGTCGGTTTGCCTGCACTTGGTGTGGTTGAGCATGGCGTGTATGCGGTGCCACCAAAGCTTGGTGGTGTGCCGGTGTTATCAGCAGGCTTAGTCAAGCGTTACCACAAGCGTTCGGCAAAGGTCATCGGATATTTGCCTGAGAGTGAGGCTGAACACCAGCAAGCATTAGACGCAGGCGTTGACGAATTGCTGACGAACCATGCGCACCTGATACAAAGTTTGGGCAAAACCGCGGACTAAAGCAATGCTTGACGTTTGAACGCATTGTGAGCCTTGCTTTCACTACTTTGATCGGTATAATACGGCGTCCATCCTAATTATCCTTTCTTCCCTTGTTTTTCCAATGCACAGGGTTAGTCCATGATTAGGGTGCTTGTGTAATTTTTAGGGGTGTAGTTCCAATTGGTAGAACAGCGGTCTCCAAAACCGACGGTTGGGGGTTCGAATCCCTCCACCCCTGCCAAATTTTTGTTGAATGCCTGAGCATTCATTGTCAACGCATACATTGCAGGATCAGCAACCATGAGTGCAAACACAGAAAGTCAAACGAACCAAATGGATGGCCTGAAATGGGTTATCACCATCGCGCTGCTTGCAGCGGCAGTTGTAGGTAATTATATCTATGGCGACGTGATGGTTGTGTTCCGTGCATTAGGCGTCATTGTATTGGTTGTTTTAGCCGGTATTATCGCTAGCCGCACCGCTAAGGGTCAGACCTTTCTGAACTTCGCCAAAGAAAGCCGTACTGAGGTACGCAAAGTTGTATGGCCAAGCCGCAAAGAAGCTACCAACACGACTGCAATTGTTCTAGTTGCGACCGTGATTGTAGCGCTTTTATTGTGGGGTCTAGATGGCATTTTAGTGCGTGTAGTGGGTATGGCCACAGGCATCAGTGCCTAACTACAGCGCCTAAGCAACTCGATAAGCCAAATCATTTATCCGGAGAACATAATGGCTGAAGAACAGAAGAAACGTTGGTACGTCGTGCAGGCGTTTTCAGGTTACGAGCAGCGCGTCCAAAAGACCTTACTTGAGTACATCAAAGCCCAAGGTATGGAAGAGTTGTTTGGCGAAGTCTTAGTACCGACTGAAGAAGTTGTCGAGATGCGTGGCGGGCAGCGCCGTAAGAGCGCACGTAAGTTCTTCCCTGGCTATGTATTGGTCCAGATGGTCATGAATGAAGATACTTGGCACTTAGTTAAGAGCACGCCGCGTGTATTGGGCTTCATTGGTGGTACTGCAGAACGTCCTGCGCCGATCAGCAGCAAAGAAGCTGATGCTATCTTGAATCGTTTGCACGAGTCAGAAGACAAGCCGCGTCCGAAAACTATGTTCGAACCGGGTGAAGTTATTCGTGTTACTGACGGTCCGTTTGCAGACTTCAATGGTACCGTTGAAGAAGTTGACTACGAAAAGAGCCGCATGAAAGTATCGGTGTCAATTTTCGGACGTTCAACGCCAGTAGATTTAGATTTCAGTCAAGTCGAAAAGTCTTGATCGAGTTGGCGGATTCGTATACAATCCGCGCTCAAATTTTCCATCGGGAAGCCGTTTGAGCCACCTTCCTCAAGGTTCGGCAAGGCGTTTAACCCATAACAGAGGTATGAAAAATGGCTAAAAAAGTTAATGCCATCATCAAGCTGCAAGTAGCAGCTGGTAAAGCAAACCCGTCACCACCCGTAGGTCCAGCATTGGGTCAGCACGGTGTGAACATCATGGAATTCTGTAAAGCGTTCAACGCCCAGACAGACAACCTTGAGCAAGGTGCACCAGTTCCAGTTGAAATCACTGTGTTTGAAGACCGTTCATTCACGTTCATTACTAAAACCCCTCCTGCAGCATTCTTGTTGAAGAAAGCAGCTGGTATCAAGAGTGGTTCAGGCGAGCCTAACAAGAAGAAGGTCGGTACTGTGACCCGCGCTCAGTTAGAAGAAATCGCGAACATGAAAGAACCGGATCTGACTGCAGCGGACATGGACGCAGCAGTTCGTACAATCGCGGGTTCAGCTCGCTCAATGGGCTTGATCGTAGAGGGTTAATGCAATGGCAAAACTAACTAAGCGTATGCGTACCATTCGCGAGAAAGTTGAAGCTCGTGATTATGATGTTAACGAAGCACTGACTTTGTTAAAAGAATTAGCAACAGCCAAGTTTACTGAAAGTGTAGACGTTTCAGTTAACTTGGGTATCGATGCACGTAAATCTGACCAAAACGTTCGTGGTGCAACTGTACTACCTAACGGTACTGGTCGTGACGTTCGCGTTGCAGTATTTACTTCTGGCGCTAACGTTGAGAAAGCGAAAGAAGCAGGTGCTGATTTAGTTGGCATGGAAGACTTAGCTGAGCAAGTTAAGAAAGGCGAAATGAACTTTGACGTTGTTATCGCTTCTCCTGACGCAATGCGTGTGGTCGGCCAATTAGGTCAAATCTTAGGTCCACGTGGCCTGATGCCTAACCCTAAGACTGGTACTGTAACGCCAGACGTTGCGACTGCAGTTAAAAATGCAAAAGCACGCTTAGCTAAAG
>JAMCWV010000267.1 GCA_023481025.1 Gammaproteobacteria bacterium | reverse complement strand
TTCTAGCTCAAGCGCAAACGCTTGGACTTCTGCCTGTAGTTCTTGTTGCAAACGCATGTAAGCAACCAGCTGCTCGATTCGTTGTTGCAGGTCGTGTTGCTGCTCGAGCAGCATGGGTTGTGACGCCACTGTTGCAGTGCGAATTTCTCGCTGTAAATAAAATAGGTCGAGTCGTAATTGTGCAAGCTGGTCGTTAACGTCCCGGCGGGCTACGCTCGGTAATGCTGCGCGCTGCTCTTGTAAAACACGGTGAAGCAGCTGACTTCCCGATAAATCAGCATACTGCGCGGATAAATCGGCGCGATTTTCACGAACTTCATCAAGTTGGTACTGCAGGCGAGCAATCTCGTCACTGAGATCGTGTTCAACTTCAATTGATGCACGAGATTGTTCAGCTGCGATTGCGGGCTGTGTTATGGCGACCATGGCAAAAATAGCCATAAATGGAACCGCAATAAACCGCAAGAAGCCCCATAGGCGGGAAGTTTGTTGCATAGAAATCAACTCGTTAGCTATTCGTAAAATCAAATACAAGCTTACTTTGATTTCGGCGCTAAAGCTAGTATTTGCTGCGAGCTCGACATTGTTAATAAAAAGCCACAGCAAGGCGCCGTGGCTTGAAGAGACTCAACCGCGCCGTACTTACAGGCGGTCTAAAATAGCCTGAGTGAAATCAGTGGTGCCGTGGCTACCACCCAGGTCACGAGTCGTGCGGTCGCCAGACTCAATGACGTCACGCAACGCGGCTAAAATGTTCTTAGCTTGCTCGTGCATGCCAAGATGCTCGAGCATTTGAATTGATGCTAAAATCACTGAACTCGGGTTAGCGAGATTTTGGCCAGCAATATCCGGTGCTGAACCGTGTACCGCTTCAAAAATTGCACAGTCAGGTCCAATGTTTGCGCCTGGTGCCATGCCTAAACCGCCGACTAAACCAGCACAGAGGTCAGACAGGATGTCACCAAAGAGGTTGGTGGTAACGATGACGTCGAAGATTTCTGGTGTCATGACCAATTTCATACACGTTGCGTCGACGATCATTTCTTCAAACTGAATGTCAGCATAGTCTTTGGCGACTTCACGAGCGACAGCGAGGAACATACCTGACGTCGTTTTCAAAATATTCGCTTTGTGCACAGCTGTTACTTTTTTGCGATTTTCCCGGCGAGCGAGTTCAAAGGCAAAACGCACGATACGCTCACAGCCGGTGCGGGTGACTCGGCTCATGGCTTCAGCTTCGCTACCATCTTCTTTGGTAGTTTGGCCTAGACCCGAGTACATCCCTTCCGTGTTTTCTCGCACTGTGATGATGTCGATGTCTTCGTAGCGTGCTTTAGTACCTTTAAAACTATTGACTGGGCGCACGTTGGCGTAGAGGCCGAACTGCTTGCGTAAGGTCACGTTAATTGAAGTAAAGCCACCACCGACAGGCGTCGTCAGTGGACCCTTCAAGGTGATACCGTTCCGTTTAATTGCATCGAGGGTTGTCGCTGGTAAAAGCTCACCGTGTTTCTCCAGCGCAACTAAGCCTGCATCAGCGTATTCGTAAGTGAAATCACAACCGGCTTTGTCCATGATTTTTACGGCTGACTCGATAATGTCCGGACCGATTCCATCGCCCGGGATGACGGTAATTGTTCTGCTCATGCGTTGACCCTTCTGATACTGCTGATAGTAATGGATAGTGCTGACCGCGATCTGTTGAATACACGCCATCAGCATAAAAACTTAGCCGCACTTTATACCATTTTTCGGCTCTTCCGACTAGCAGACTTGCTACGACTATAGTCGGTATCACGGTAAAAAATAGGGGTTAACAGGATGTTAAGTGATTTAAAGACCTTGAGTGCAGACTATTTCAACGGACCAAACTCGGCTTCGTAAGCCGACTCGCCCCAAGCGAATAATAGATTGTCCGTAAACAGCAATGGGGTGGTCTCATCGCGGGTGGTAATGCCGTCTGATTTTACATGATGGGTACGATAGAACAGGATCAGCACGTTGCGACCGTCAGACGCCGCACGCGCTTCACTGATATCCGGCGGCCCGAGTAAGCGCAAGACTTCATCGCGGGTCGTACCGATTTTTAAGCGGCCGATGTACTTACGATTAAAGATCTCACGCTCACGCCAGGTCATAGTTTCTGGGTTTGCAGTATAAAAATGGAGTATGCCACCGGCAACAACGGCGTAAATGACAAACCCTATGAATGCAATCAGAAACCCTTTTTTCACAAATTAACCTTTAATGACTTCGTAACACGGTTGGTATTTTGTACCACCAGGGAGTTTCATGCGATCCTGCTCAACGAAAGATTGCAGCAGTTCGTCGAGTTCTGCCATGAATTTCGGCTCGCCAGAAATTTTATACGGCCCGTGTTTGCGAATTTCACGCAATCCCGGCTCTTTGACGTTACCTGCCACGATAGCAGAAAACGCACGACGTAGATCAGCCGCCAATTCTTCTTTCGGCTGATCCAAGTGCAAATTGAGCTTAGCTACATTCTCATGGGTCGGTTCAAATGGTTGCTGGAAAGGCTCTTCAATATGCAAGGTCCAATTGAAGTGGTAGGCGTCGCCGCTATCCTGACGATAACGTTTCACTGCAGCCATCCCGGTTTGAATATGTTGCGCCACTGCCTGTGGGTCGTTAATGATAATCTTGTAATATTGCGTGGCGGACTCACCGAGTGTCTTGGCGATAAATTGATCCAAATGCTCAAAATAAGGACGAGCGCTTTCTGGACCAGTGAGCACGACTGGTAGTTCTTGATCTTTATTGCTCGGATGCATGAGAATTCCAAGCAAATAAAGCAATTCTTCTGCTGTCCCGGCGCCGCCTGGGAAAATGATAATGGCATGGGCAACCCGAACGAAAGCTTCTAAGCGCTTTTCGATATCCGGCATGATGACGAGTTCATTGACGATCGGATTTGGCGGCTCCGCAGCAATAATTCCCGGTTCAGTTAGACCGAAATAACGCGCATCTTTGATCCGCTGTTTCGCATGACCTATGGTCGCGCCCTTCATGGGACCTTTCATTGCTCCTGGACCGCAACCAGTACAGACATTAAAAGCCCGTAAACCGAGCTCATAGCCAACGACTTTGGTGTACTTATACTCATTTTCTGAAATGGAATGACCACCCCAGCAGACCACCATGTCAGGCTCTTGAATGGATTTCACCACACCGGCGTTACGGAGAATGTCAAAAGTGACATGTGTGAGATGACGCGTGCTCATGTTGACCAGCACATCGTGCGGGTAACGTTCGCCGACGAATAAAATATCGCGTAACACGGCTTCGACATGTTCGCGGATACCAACAATCAGTTCGCCATCAACAAATGCCGATGAAGGTGGGTTGATTAGCTCGAGCTTAACGCCACGCTCGCGACGCAAAACATTGACTTCAAAGTCCTCATACTGGTCAAAAATTTCGGCGCTATTGTCAGTATGGCTGCCTACGTTTAATACGGCCAAAACACAATTTCGGAATAATTTATACAGTG
>JAMCWV010000260.1 GCA_023481025.1 Gammaproteobacteria bacterium | reverse complement strand
GTGGATGCCATCGACTCGCTATTAAAACGATAGATTTCGCTGAACCTTAGGTATCTCAACTTGGGGTTTATGATTATTAGTCCTGTCCAGCATATTTTAAATGGAGCATGACATGCAGCTAGCCCTTTCAGAATTAACCGCGATTAGCCCTGTTGATGGTCGCTACGGCAATAAAACGGCGGATCTACGCCCGTACGTCAGTGAATTTGGCCTCATTCATCAACGTGTACTTGTTGAAGTTCGCTGGTTGCAGAAGCTCGCAACGATTTCTCAAATCGCTGAAGTCCCTGCGCTGTCCGACGAAGCAAATCAATTGCTCGACCAGATCATTCGTGAGTTTTCTGAAGCGGATGCCGCGCGTGTGAAAGAAATTGAACGCGAAACCAATCATGACGTGAAGGCGGTGGAATATTTTCTCAAGGAAAAAGTTGCCGGTCATGCTGAGCTTGCTGCGGTCAGCGAGTTTATCCATTTTGCCTGTACCTCTGAAGATATCAACAACCTCTCTCACGCACTAATGCTAACTGCTGCACACCAGCAGGTTGTCAGTCCGCTGTTACAGGAAATTTTGCAATCGTTGGCCACTCACGCGCAACGTTATAAATCAATTCCAATGATGGCACGTACCCATGGGCAACCAGCAACGCCAAGCACAATGGGCAAAGAATTTGCAAACGTTGCGGTGCGCTTAGATCGCCAATTAACAGCACTTAAGCAGGTGCAGTTTCTCGGTAAAATAAACGGTGCCGTGGGTAACTACAATGCTCACCTCGCCGCTTACCCTGATGTTGACTGGCATCGCGTTGCTGAAGAGTTTGTGACATCGCTTGGCCTGACGTGGAACCCGTACACCACACAGATCGAACCACACGACTACATCGCTGAATGGTTTGACGCCCTATGCCGAATCAATACAATCCTGATTGATTTAGACCGGGATATGTGGGGCTACATTGCACTCAATCACTTTAAGCAGAAAACTGTCGCCGGTGAAGTTGGCTCGTCGACGATGCCACATAAGGTCAACCCAATCGATTTTGAAAACTCGGAAGGCAATCTAGGCATCGCTAACGCCGTACTTGGTCACCTTTCAGCTAAGCTTCCCGTTTCGCGTTGGCAGCGCGACCTGACCGACTCAACCGTTCTACGCAACTTAGGTGTCGGTCTGGGTTATGCGGTTATCGCTTACCAAGCGACGTTAAAGGGGTTGTCGAAGTTAGAAGTAAATGAGGCGAACCTGCGCAACGAACTGGATCAAAACTGGGAGTTGCTCGCTGAGCCAGTACAAACCGTCATGCGCCGGTACGGTATCGAAAAGCCCTATGAAAAATTGAAGGAATTGACCCGTGGGAAGCGTATTACTGCGGCTGACTTGGCCTCGTTTATTGATACGCTCACGTTAAGTGACAGTGTTAAAGCTGAACTAAAAACATTGACCCCAGCGAACTATGTTGGTCGCGCTGAAGCATTTGTTGCTGAGCTGCCGCAGCATTTACGCAACATATAAGCCACTATTGAGGTCAAGTGAATGACAGCTGACTACGTTTTGAACCATTACGCTTTTGATCCTGTCGCGTTTTTACGCGACTATTGGCAACAAAAGCCATGCGTCATCCGCCAAGGATTTATTGATTTTCAAGATCCGATAGAAGCGGAAGAACTCGCCGGGCTCGCTTTAGAACCGGGCGTGGATTCACGCGTAGTCAGTTGCAAGAACGAACAGTGGGATCTCGTTCATGGTCCGGTCGATGACTTTGACCAATTCGGAGAAACCGACTGGAGTCTCTTAGTACAAGCAGTGAATGAGCATTATCCGCCAGCACAAGAACTGTTGCGCGCCTTTCGGTTTCTGCCAGATTGGCGCGTTGATGATCTCATGGTCAGCTATTCAACGCCCGGTGGCGGCGTTGGCCCTCACCTAGACCAGTACGATGTGTTTATTATTCAAGGTCAAGGTAAGCGTCGCTGGCAAGTTGGTGAACCGGGGCGTTATACCGAGCATTGTCCGCATGAAGACTTAAAACAGATTGAAGGGTTCGTGGCGACGATTGACGTTGAACTCGAGCCCGGTGATATTCTTTATATCCCAGCAGGTTTTCCGCATGCGGGTGAGACTCTTGAAGCCGCATTGAATTACTCCGTAGGCCTCAGAGCGCCAAGTCAGGCTGAATTATTGTCAGCATTAGCTGACGATGCGCTTGACCAAAATAAGCTGCAACAACGTTTTCGTGATCGGATTTCAGATCTGCTTACTTCGAGTGAGAATGAGCTTAACGATTGTGAACCTTGGCATATTTCGCGTCATGTGGTGAATAATTTTCGTGAGCTACTGCAATCTGCGCTTGCCGATGAAGAACAGTTACACCGTTCCATTGTCAGCTTGTTATCACGAAACCCAAGGCCGCCGCTACCCGAGTGGCCGCAACAGCCGTATACTGAGTCGGCCTTGCTCTATACATTGCAACGTTTTGATATTTTGATTAAAGCGGTGGGTGTGAGAATGGTGACGACTGTCCTCAATGAACAACGTTTTGCGGTGGTTCAGGGCCATTGGTACCCGCTTGATGACGACGACGCAGAAGCTCTATTTGTATTGCTGTTAGAGAGTACAGATTACTTAACACTTGAGCAGATCCATCCGTATCTCAACTCATCACAAGCGCGTCATTTACTCCTTGGGCTTCTTAATGAAGGCTTATTCATGCTTGACCAAGACGAGAGTTAGCATTTTGCTATAAAAAAACGCGCCTGAGCGCGTTTTTTTGATTTCGTTCTACTTAAATGTGTTGGTCAACCCACAATTCGTCGTTCTCAACGATTTCGTAGCAGGCTTCAGCATGGTTAATCAATAGCTGCGCAAACTTCTGTTGCGTTTCGTCGGCCTTTTCATCGTTGAGGATGTTGTCTGCGCGCAGTTGCCAACGTAATGAGAAGTGACGGAGTGCATCACGGGCGTTGTCTGCGACCTTGGCATCGACAAAGTCACTTGGGCAAACACCATTGATCGCCCATACTTTATCCGTTGAGCCGCTTAAGGTGAATTTCCATAACGCGATGTGCGGAATCAAATAACGACACTCTTTGGTCAACACTTTATCGGTAATTAAACCTTTTTCAACCAGGTAACCATTTGCCTTCTGAAAGTGCTCGCGTACCCATGCTGCTTGTTCTTGATTTGCTTGTTCTTGTTGGTCACTCATGGTTGTCTCACTACTACTTAAAATAAATTAGATTTGAATGGATTGGAGGCTAACAAAATTGTTAAAGCTTTGTAGCATTTGTCTGCATATTAACAGGCTTGAGCCGCCTTGCAAAGCCTTGTTATAGCGGCTGCAGGCCTTATGCTTCAACGACTGGACAGACCTCAGTAAGTGTAAAGACAAGTTGATAGTTTCCTGAGATAAAAAGTGATTTTTTACGCTGAAGAAACTAGTAACAGTTTACGTAAAGTGTTAGTTTACGCCACAAATTTCTATCCAGAACGATGACCTATGGGTCACTAAATCGTTCTGCAACCAACAATGA
>JAMCWV010000201.1 GCA_023481025.1 Gammaproteobacteria bacterium | reverse complement strand
ATTGATTACTAATGCTTCGTGCACTTCGGCCAGGCCTAATTCCCACGGCGAGCCGGCATATTTTACCGAGGTTAGCGGGCTGGCGCCGGTGCCACCGTCATAACCAGCGACAGTGATTAAGTCGGCGTAAGCTTTGGCGACTCCGGTTGCGATGGTGCCGATACCCGGTTCCGAAACGAGTTTGACGGAAACGAGAGCTTCGGGATTGACTTGCTTAAGGTCAAAAATGAGCTGCGCGAGATCTTCAATTGAATAGATGTCGTGGTGCGGTGGCGGCGAAATTAGGGTAACGCCAGGTACGGAATAGCGCAGTTTCGCGATTTCCGCGGTGACTTTTTCGCCAGGTAATTGACCGCCTTCGCCTGGCTTAGCGCCTTGTGCAATCTTGATTTGCAGCACGTCGGCATTAACTAAATAGTGCGGCGTGACGCCAAATCGGCCGGAGGCGACTTGTTTGATTCTCGAATTCTTCAAGGTGCCGAATCGCTTCGGATCTTCGCCGCCTTCACCGCTGTTCGAATGCCCGCCCAGCTTATTCATGGCGATAGCTAACGCCTCATGCGCCTCCGGACTTAGCGCCCCAATTGACATCGCCGCAGTATCGAAGCGCTTAAGCAGCGCTTGCTTGGATTGCGGACCGTAGCTGGAATCGGATTGCGGACCGTAGCTAGAATCGGATTGCGAACCGTAGCTGGAATCGCATTCCGAACCGTAGCTGGAATGAAGCTCAAACGGAGCAGGGGCTTTCACGGCAAGGAGGTCACGCAACATGGCGACCGGTCGGTTATTCACTGCCCGACAAAACTCCAAATAAGCAGCTGTGTCGCGGCTTGCGACTGCGCGCTGTAACGTTGTGACAACTTCGGGGTTGTAAGCATGGTATTCGCCACCTTCGACATACTTTAATAAACCACCATGGTTCAGTGGCTTACGTGGCAGCCAGGCGATCTTATGAAGGCGCTGTAGGTCTTGGGTGAAGTCCTCAAAGCATGCTCCGCCGATACGTTTGTGGCAGACCGGAAAGCACAATGACTGAATTTTGTCTGAAATTCCAACGAGTTCGAATAAACCCGCCCCACGATAACTGGCAACGCAGGAAATTCCCATTTTCGACATGATCTTCAGGAGACCTTTGTTTATACCGTTCCGGTAGTTCTCAACAGCTTGTCGTACGGGTATGTTTAGCGCATTCTGGCTACGGTCCGCAATGTCATTCTGGCTACGGTCCGCAATGCCATTCCGGCTACGGTCCGCAATGCATAGCTGCTCAATGGTTTCGTAGGCGAGAAATGGGTAAACCGCGGTGGCGCCAAGGCCAATAAGAACTGCGATATGGTGCGAATCGCGGGCTGCGGCAGTTTCGACAATGATATTGGCGTCGCAACGTAACTGTTTGGTAACTAGACGATTTTGAACAGCACCAGTCGCCATGGCGACCGGAATTGGCAACTCGTTTTTGGAAATGGCTCGGTCGGAAAGGATAACAATCACCACGCCGTCATCTTTTACGGCAGCTTCAACCGTGTCGCAAAGTGCTAGGAGCGCTTGCTCTAAGCTTTGAGTTGAAGGGTCGAACTGAAGTGAGAAGACGCGATATTTATAATGTTCGTCGTCTAAATTCTTCAATTGTTTCAAGTCGGTATACATGAGCACCGGGCTATCGAAAAGTACTCGGTGTGCGTAACCCGATGTTTCATTGAACATATTTTGTTCGCGACCAATACAAGTAGCCAACGACATCACGTGGCGTTCACGAATTGGATCGATAGGCGGATTGGTCACTTGGGCAAACTGCTGACGGAAATAATCGAACAATAATCTAGGCTGACTAGAAAGCACTGCGACGGGCGTATCGTCTCCCATACTGCCAGTTGCTTCTTGACCGTCAATTGCAAGCACTTGAATAACCTGATTTATTTCTTCGCGGCTATAGAAAAACTGTTTATGGAATACGGCCATCTGCTCATCACTAAATGCGCGTTGGCCTATTAGTTCTGCAGCGCACTCGCTGAATGGTGTGAGTCGGCGGATATGTGCGTCGAGCCATTCGCGATATGGATGGCGGGCTTGCAGGTCTTCGTCGATTTGCTTGCTGCGCCAGATCTTGCCGTTGTAAGTGTCGACCGCGAGCATTTCACCGGGGCCAAGTCGTCCCTTTTCGACGACGTCCGCTGGCGCGTAATCCCAGGTGCCAACTTCCGATGCAACCGTAATGTGTTGGTCACGCGTAATCCATGTGCATGGAATTAAATTCGTAAAAGGCGCGCAAATCGGGCGCCATCGTCGGATCGCCTTGCCATGCTGGGGGAATTAATAGGCGCATTGCGCGGAACAAATCCATGCCGCCAGCCAATAAAAGTTCGAGCATATTATCGAGCGAACTCGAGTCTGAGCCTTGCTCACCAACGAATGGCGCAGCGTCATTCAGGTCAGGTAAAAGTGGCGAGCGCATTTTATAGCTGCGCGCTTTTGCCCACTGTCGATTGCCGGCAATGGTATTAATTTCACCATTGTGGGCAAGAAATCGAAAAGGCTGTGCGAGCGGCCAACGAGGCTGTGTATTGGTCGAAAATCGCTGATGAAAGACGCAGATCGCGGTTTTTAGACGCTCATCGTTGAGATCTTTATAAAAGTTTGCAAGGTCTTTCGGCATCATCAAGCCTTTGTAGACCATGACTAAACACGACAAAGAAACCACATAAAAATCAGGATGTTGGCTAAGTCTTTTCTCGGCACGTCGGCGTGCCATGTAGAGGCGACGCTCCAGATCCTTCTTGCGCCAACCTGGTTGTGCCGACACAAAAACTTGTTCGATGTGCGGGCGAGTCGATGCAGCGATTTCGCCAAGCACCTGATTATCCACAGGAACTTCTCGCCAACCATGTACGGTTAAAGTTTCTCGTTGTAGCTCTTCTTCGAGGATTTGCTTTTCTTGCGCGCGAAGATTCTCATCTAAGCTGGTAAAGCATTGACCAACCGCATATTTTTTTCCAAGCTGCCAACCATTTTCTTTTGCTACTGCGCGAAAGAAAGAGTCGGGTAGCTGCATTAGGAGGCCGCAACCGTCACCGGTTTTACCATCAGCACCGATAGCGCCTCGATGCATCATGCGGTCAAGGGCTGTGATGGAACGCTGCAAAAGAGTATGACTAGCCTCGCCCTGCAGATGCGCTATCAGCCCAAAGCCGCAATTATCGCGAACTTGGTTTGCGGCCGTTGGCGCGGTGTAGAGAGACATAGACAACTCCTTCCAGTTTGTATACCTCGCTACAACTTAACAGAAAATATACATATGGCGCTATAAATGGGGTGAATGGCAGGTATATTTGCATTGCGGACCGTAGCTGGAATGGCATTAGGGACCGTAGCCGGAATGGCATTAGGGACCGTAGCCGGAATGGCATTGGGGACCGTAGCTGGAATCGCATTCCAGCTACGGGCTACAATAAGAACGGAAGTTACGAGCTTGCAGCAATGCGTTGCATCAGGTCGATGGTGCGGTTTGCATAGGCCCATTCATTGTCGTACCACGCATAGAT
>JAMCWV010000193.1 GCA_023481025.1 Gammaproteobacteria bacterium | reverse complement strand
AGACGTAGTTTTAATGCCCACGCCCATTTCATTGGCAACGATATTGGCCAAGGTGGTTTTACCCAAACCGGGAGGGCCGAATATCAGCACATGGTCCAGTGCATCTTCACGTCCACGTGCTGCTTCAATATAAATGCCGAGTTGCTCGATTACGTGTTTTTGACCCGTGTAGTCAGCCAAACGCTTGGGACGAATTGCGCGATCAATGACCTCGTCTTCGCCGGTAGCGCGCGCTTGCACCGGTCGTTCTGGCATCATCGAATCAGCTTCAATCATCATCCGTCCTTTTTATTATCGTATTTCATTGTCGTCATGCCCGCCGTCACCAGCTCAGCCACTTAAGCCGCCTCAGAAAGCTGCCGCATCAAGCCATCAGAGAAAGCCAACAGCACAAACCCTATAGCATCGACTTTAACGCCGCCCGAATCAGCTCTTCCGCACTCATGCCATCGGTAGAAACTTTCTTCAGCATCGTTTGCGCCACCGACTCTTTATAACCAAGCGCTACCAATGCACTCAAGGCTTCGTCGCGCGCCGACACTGCAACCGCCACTGGCGCAGTCGCAACAACACCAGGTAAACCAGTGTTCATATCCGCGCCACCGAAGTCTTTCAAGCGGTCACGCATTTCCACCAGCAAGCGTTCGGCGGTCTTCTTGCCGACGCCGGGAATCTTCACTAGCGTGGTCAAATCGCCTTGCTGCACTGAGTTAATAAACTGCGAAGCCGACAAACTCGACATAATGCCAAGCGCCATTTTCGGCCCAACACCTTGCGCTTTAATGAGCTGACGAAACAACGCGCGTTCGTCTAACGTATTGAATCCAAACAACAGCTGCGCGTCTTCACGCACGACAAAATGAGTCCACAGGGTCACCGGCTTGCCAAGTTCTGGCAAGTCATAAAAACACGTCATCGGCACCTGTACTTCGTAGCCCACGCCCTGCACGTCAATCAACAGTTCCGGTGGCTGCTTCGCCGCGAGTATCCCCTGCAATCGTCCTATCATGGTGTTCCCAGTGTTATTATTGTCTTAAATCCACGCCCACAAACCGCAATCAACGCAGCAACCGCGCTGACGTATGCAAATGACAAATCGCCACCGCCAAGGCATCCGCGGCGTCCGCCTGCGGCATGCGCGGTAACTTGAGCATGTGTTTGACCATGTGTTGCACCTGCTCTTTCGCTGCCCCACCGGTACCAACCACAGCTTGCTTGACCGCCCGCGCAGCGTATTCATGCACAGGTAAATCGGCTAGCGCTGCAGCCACAATCGCCGCGCCGCGCGCTTGCCCAAGTTTCAACGCTGAGTCTGGATTGCGCGCCATAAATACTTGCTCAACCGCGAATTCCGTTGGCTGAAACTGTTCAATTAATTGCTGCACCCCGTCATGAATCATTTTCAAACGAGTTGCCAGCGCGATATCGGTTGAACCACCGGTGCGCGCCAGCTTAATGCAGCCGCTACCTAAATACGTGAGCTTGCCCGCCGACATTTGCACCACGCCGTAGCCGGTAATCCGCGACCCCGGGTCGATGCCAAGTACGATGCGGGTCACGCATTAGTCCTTGCGTAAATCGATGCCCAACTCAACCAGCGCCGCAGGATTAGCGACACCCGGCGCGTCGGTCAGTGGACATTGCGCTGTAGTCGTTTTCGGGAACGCAATCACGTCCCGAATTGAACTTGCGCCGACCATCAACATGACCAAACGGTCGAGACCAAAGGCCAAGCCCGCATGCGGTGGTGCACCGTATTTCAAAGCTTCTAACAAGAAGCCAAACTTCTCTTGTGCTTCCGCTTCGTCAATGCCCAAAATGCCAAACACAGCTTGCTGCATGGCGTTGTCATGAATCCTCACCGAGCCACCGCCCACCTCACAGCCGTTTAAAACCATGTCATATGCGTTCGATAGCGCCGCACCTGGGTTTGCTTTCAGCTCGTCTGCCGTCACACCAACTGGTGCCGTGAACGGGTGATGCAAGGCAAAGTAGCCTTCATCAGTTTCTTCAAACATCGGGAAGTCAACGACCCACAGCGGTTTCCAGCTGTCTTCGACCAAACCAAAGTCTTGACCGAGCTTCAACCGTGCCACGGTCTGCACCGAATAATAAAATATCACCGTCGGCTGCGTCGACGCGCTCCAACAATGCCTGCACCACGGCTTCAGGGAAGAACTTCAAAACTGGCGACTGCAAACCTTCAAGCCCTGCTGCTCGGTCGTTCACCTTCATCCACGCCAAACCTTTGGCACCATAAATACCGACAAACGCAGTGTATTCATCAATTTGCTTGCGGCTCAAGCTCGCACCACCTGGCACTTTAATCACCGCCACACGACCTTTCGCGTCATTCGCTGGGCCCGAGAACACTTTAAAATCAATGTCTTTGACCAAGTCGGCAACGTCAACCAGTTCCAACGGGTTACGCAGATCCGGCTTGTCACTACCGTAGCGGCGCATGGCTTCGCTGTACGGCATGATTGGGAAGTCGCCTAATTCAACATCGAGCATCTCATTAAACAGCGACCGCACCATGCTTTCCGTCAGCGCCCGCACATCGTCAGCGCTCATAAAGGTGGTTTCGATATCAATCTGGGTAAATTCAGGCTGGCGATCCGCACGCAAATCTTCGTCACGGAAGCATTTGACGATTTGATAATAGCGGTCGAAACCCGACATCATGAGCAACTGTTTAAACAATTGCGGTGACTGTGGCAGTGCAAAAAACTTGCCTTTGTGGGTCCGGCTTGGCACCAAATAATCACGCGCACCTTCTGGCGTCGCCCGTGTTAACATCGGCGTTTCAATGTCTAAGAAACCTTGGCTGTCCATAAAGCGACGCACTGCACTTGCCACCCGCGCACGGAACTGAATTTTTTCGTTCATATCCGGACGACGCAAATCTAAATAACGGTAGCGCAAACGTTGCTCTTCGCTCACCTGCTGGTTGTAGTCAATTGGCAGCGGTGCTGAGCGATTCAAAATGGTCACGTCTTTGGCCAGCAACTCAACTTTACCCGTGGTCATGCGCTCATTAATTTGCCCTTCTGGACGCGCGCGCACTTCACCTTTAATTTGCACGCAGAATTCTTGGCGCAACTTATTCGCTTCAGCAAACATATCCGCTAAATCAGGATCAAAAACCACTTGCAGTAAGCCAGTACGATCACGCACATCAGCGAAAATCAAACCACCTAAATCGCGACGTTTATGAATCCAACCTGCAACGGTAACTTGATTGCCGAGCTCCTGCTCGGTGACCTGACCACAATAATGACTGCGCATGTTTCTTTGCTTCCACGTTTGAATATTGGTTAAAAAACTCAAGGCTGCCGTTCGAATTTCGGCAGCGATAATCTCATTTGATCAAGGGAGTAGTATAAAGGACAGCAGGGGTTAAAGTCACCCTGTGCAACAGCCTAAAGTGCCAGCTCAACCGCAATGGAAATCAGGTCGTTAATTATTCAGGCGTCGCCAAGGTCTGCGCCAAAGGCTTCGCCATAAAAACACCATGTTTACCCGACTCTTTGACTTTGTACATGGCTTCGTCGGCCGCGCTAAGTAAGCTTTCGAGGTTTTCGCCA
>JAMCWV010000230.1 GCA_023481025.1 Gammaproteobacteria bacterium | reverse complement strand
GTCAAGGAAGGCAAGCATGCGCTGCCAGCGCTCAACGTTGTTTTCCGGGTTATAAAAGCCGTGGCCTTCACGTTCTTTAACCATCCATTCCACTTCCTTGCCATGCTCAGCCATTGCATCGCGTAAACGTTCGGACTGGATCAGCGGAACCCTTACGTCTTCGGCACCATGAATCAAAAACACTGGCACGTTAATTTTGTCAGCGTTGTGTGCTGGTGACTGTGCATTTCGCGCTTCCCCTGCTTCAGGAAGAACGCGATGCAGGTAGCGAAGACCAGATTCCCGCTCTGGAATATCACCCTCTTCGAACATCAAATCAAGATCGTAAACGCCGACAAAACCAATCGCGCACTTATATAAATCCTGTTCGCGAACCACGCTTTGCAGCGCTGCATAGCCACCATAGGAGCCACCATAGGTGCACACGCGATCGCCATCAGCGATATCCTGATCAATCAGATGCATTACCCCATCGGTCATGTCATTGATCATCTCGTTGCCCCAGCGCTTATAGCCAGCTTCTTCAAATGCCTGACCATAGCCGCCTGAACCGCGGAAGTTTGGTTGCAATACCGCATAACCATGCTGTGCCAGCACTTTAGCATCTCTGTCCATCGACATCAGGCTATCGCGAACACCGTGCGGACCACCATGCGGTAAAAGAACCAGCGGTAAATCTTTGGCTTCCTGATCCCGCGGTAAAGTGAGCAGCGCGTGAATCGTCAGGCCGTCACGGCTTTCATAGGTTATCGACTGAGTTTGCGGCAGCGTATTGGGATCAATCCACGGCGTCGAGTTTGCTAACTCCTGTAGCTGATTACTTTCGCGATCAAACAGATAGAACATTCGCGGATGATTAGCAGACGATGTAGTCACAATGACTTTGTTGTTGTCATAGGTTGCCGAATTGACGCCGACATTTTGCTGCGGGAAGGCCCCCATCAAATTAATCACAGATTCTGCAAAGGCTTCATCCTGCAATCCACCAAAAAAGACAGCGTCAAACTCACCATATTCATAGGCAGCACCAATGACTTCATGGGCCCGGCCTTTATTAATCGACATAATTGGCATCAAATCAGTGTTCGGGTGAACCGCCAGGATTTCTTCTTCGCCCGCCTCTAAATCATAGAGTGCGATGGCCGTGGTGTCGGTTTCAGTGCGACTAAAGCCCATTAACAGGTTCGGGTCTGCAGTGAATGCGAGCGGGGTAAAGCCTGTTTCGGTTTCGCCCACGGTGGAGTGCACGCGCCAACTATTGCCGTCACGCAGCATCATGGTGCGCTTGGAGTTATCATTGGGGTCAATTCCCATAGCAACACGCGGTGTACCGGTTTGATCGGTGATCACCTGAACCCCACCTTCGCGGGAGGCGCGCAACGGAATCCGACCCTCACTGCGTTTGCGACCGCTATTTACATGCATCCGGTATAAGTCGAGAAAAGGTTCTTGCTGGGTAAACGGCTGCTGGTAAATAAGCACGCTATCCGGCTCGTCTGGCAACCAGTCAACGACACTGGCAAAGACATACTCGCCGTCCCGCGAACGTGGGCCGGTAAGAATTTCCCGGCGACTTCCGTTGGCATGCATTGCAAGAATCTCACCCGTAGCCACTGGTGTCTCCAGCGAGCCTACTTCTCGAGCAAGGGTCATGATTAAGCGTTCGTTATTGGCCCAATGAAAGGTATTAATCGATTGATCGCCATGTCCTTCTGCTGCCGATAACGGCGTGCGGTTCTCAATATCTAACACCGTCAGGCGCACATTACCGTCTTCACCACGGCTCGTGGCTGCCAGATAATTTCCTTCAGGGGAGATTTTGATATCAATAAACTGCGCGTGACGCGCGTAATCTTGCAGGGTCGGCTTATTATCTGCCAGAACTGCTAATGGGGCTAACGCACTGCAGGCGATAGCAAGGGCAAGTTTTTTCATAGCGATGCCTTCAATTTATTATTATAGCGACAGTTAAACACCAATGGTTCCGAGTATGTTACCTGATTGTAAACAAACTGAGAATACCACGGCTTTTATCTGGAATCATCTACATACTAAGCTCGCCCACGCAGTTTTTAACTTAGGGCTCAGCCCCCTCTGCTTCTTCCTGCAAACGCCGTTGCTCGGAGAATGCGGTGATCACAGCCTTCACCAAACTGGCTAAAGGTATAGCGAAAAATACGCCCCAGAATCCCCAAATTGCCCCAAATATCAGCACCGCACCAATAATATAAATAGGATGCAAACTGACGGCTTCAGAGAATAAAAGTGGCACCAGCACGTTGCCATCTAAGGCCTGAATAATGAGGTAGGCCATAATCACCCAGAACAGTGTTGCCGATACGCCAAACTGAAACAGGCCAACCAGCGCCACCGGCAAGGTCACCACCGCCGCGCCAATATAGGGAATTAATACCGAGAAGCCTACCAGGGTTGCCAGCAGGGCCGCATAACGTAGATCGAACAGGGTAAAAACCACGTACGTAACAATACCGACAATCAAAATTTCAATGGCTTTGCCGCGAATATAATTGCGGATCTGCAGGTTCATTTCGACACCAACCTGAGAAATCATCCGCCGTTGTTTTGGCAGAATGCGGTTAAAGTGGCCAACTAAGGTGTTCTTATCTTTCAACATAAAGAAGATCAGTAGCGGCACAATAACCAGATAAATCAATAAGGTAAATGCATTAACTAACGAGGTTAGCGACTGCGCAACAAGGGTCTCACCTACGGTGAGCAGGCGATTGGTGATGTTTTCGCTAAAGGCCCTGACCTGCTGAGGTTCAATAAAGGCAGGTGCGTATTCCTGTGCCTGCACCATGAGCTGGTCCCAGGCCTGGGCGATTTTCGGCAGCTCTCGAATCAGGTTGAAGCTTTGCTCCCAGACCACTGGTACCAGGAAAATCATCAGTAGCAGCATGAAGAAGATAAAGGTCAAAAAGACAAAAGAGGCTGAAATCGCTCTGCTCAGCCCCAGGCGCTGAAGCACCGTAGTCGGCCCCTCAAGCAGATAGGCAAACACCATCGCCACGAGGAAAGGCGCAAGAATACTGCCCCAAAACACAACTATGCTGAAACCAATTACCAATAATATCGTCAGAGTAACGGCGTTGGGGTCTGAAAAACGGCGTTGGAACCAATTGCGAATGTAATCGAACATAAGTGACCTTAATAAAGTACGACGAGTATCATGATAGCACTGGGCTATCGACAACGACCAGTAAGCACCGTAGACTTTTCACCATAGCCCTAAGGATAAAAAACACCAATGGTTCGAGATTTTCTCACTGTAGTAGTGACCACTGTACTGGTAAAAGCCAGTGTACTCGTCGCCAGTATAACCCTGGTATTTGCGGTATCTGTCACTAGTGTGCAAGCGCAGCAACGGGCTGAATTACCAACGATTGGCACGGCAGCCGGTGGCACCATGTCGGTTGAGCGGGAGCGCCTGATTGGTGACTATTATATGCGTCAGTTGCGTGCGCAGGCCCCGATCATCGAAGATCCTGTGCTGCGGGAATACCTCACCGACCTCGGTAACCGCTTGGTTCTGCATTCTAGCAATGTGCGCTTCCCGTTCACGTTTTTCTTTATCCGTGACCCTAATATT
>JAMCWV010000119.1:1154-3626 GCA_023481025.1 Gammaproteobacteria bacterium | reverse complement strand
TTCCGATCTACGATGCAGAACCGTCAAGAGCTGTTGAATATCATGAAAATGCAAGCCCGTAGTTGGCTCATCTAAGATATACAAGGTCTTGCCCGTGTCACGCTTGGACAGTTCCCGCGCTAGTTTCACGCGCTGTGCTTCGCCACCAGACAAGGTGGTCGCCGATTGACCAAGACGAATGTAAGACAGACCAACATCAATCAGGGTTTGTAGCTTGCGGGCGATTGCGGGCACGGCATCAAAGAACTCCCGCGCGTCTTCGACAGTGAGGTCCAAGACTTCGTGAATCGACTTGCCTTTATATTGAATTTCTAGGGTCTCGCGGTTATAGCGCTTGCCTTTACACATGTCACAAGGCACATAGACGTCAGGCAAAAAGTGCATTTCGACTTTAATGACACCGTCACCCTGACAGGCTTCACAACGACCACCTTTGACGTTGAAACTAAAGCGACCGACCTTGTAGCCGCGCGCTCGTGATTCGGGCACACCAGCAAACAGCTCACGAATCGGTGTAAAAATTCCTGTGTACGTGGCCGGGTTTGAGCGAGGCGTGCGACCAATGGGGCTCTGATCGATATCAACGACTTTATCGACATGCTGCAAACCGTCAATGCTTTGATACGGAGCCACAGTCGTCGTAGTCGCGCCGTTCAATTCGCGGTGTGCAAGTGGAAAGAGGGTGTCGTTCACTAAGGTTGATTTACCAGACCCGGAAACACCCGTGACGCAGGTCATTAAACCAATCGGAACCCGCATATCGACGGTTTTCAGGTTATTGCCGGTCGCCCCTTTCAGTTCAAGCCAGTGTTTGCCTGGCTTATTCCGTTTCTTCGGAATTGCGATCGCTTTGCGTCCAGAAAGGTAATCCGCAGTAAGTGAGTCCTCACATTTAATAATGTCGTCGTAGGTGCCTTGAGCGATAATTTGGCCCCCATGAACACCAGCACCAGGGCCGATATCAATGACATGGTCCGCTGAGCGGATGGCGTCTTCGTCGTGCTCCACAACCAATACAGTGTTACCGAGGTCGCGCAAATCGCGAAGCGTTTTCAGTAGGCGCTCGTTGTCGCGTTGGTGGAGACCAATGGAAGGCTCATCAAGCACGTACATAACACCGACTAAACCAGCACCAATCTGGCTCGCTAGGCGAATCCGTTGTGCTTCACCGCCCGACAAAGTTTCCGCACTGCGGGACAAATTGAGGTAATTTAAGCCGACGTTGACCAGGAAGCTGAGTCGGTCATTTATTTCCTTTAAAATCTTTTCGGCGATTTTCGCCCGCTGGCCAGCCAGCTCAATGGTCTGAAAGAAATTAAGCGCGTCGCCGATGGAAAGCTCGACAATCTCCGGCAACGTTGTGTCATTCACATACACATGTCGTGCTTCAGTACGCAAGCGCGCACCGCCACAGCTGCGGCATGGCTTGGTTGCTAAATACTTGGCTAAGTCTTCGCGCACTGCTTGCGAGTCGGTTTCCCGATAGCGCCGTTGCATGTTCGGAATGATGCCTTCGAACGGATGTTTGCGCACAACCGTGTCGCCACGATCGTTGACATAGGTAAAACGTACTTCTTGATGGCCTGAGCCATGCAGAATGAGCTCACGAACATCCTCTGGCAGCTCTTCAAACGGCGCATTGAGGTCGAACTCAAACTGCTTCGCTAACGAGCGCAGCATTTGGTAGTAATAAAAATTGCGTTTATCCCATCCGCGAATTGCTCCGCCGGTGAGACTGAGCTCAGGGTTACCAACTAATTTTTCGGCATCAAAATATTGTTCAACACCTAATCCGTCACAGCTGGTACAAGCGCCGGCTGGGTTATTAAACGAAAACAGGCGCGGCTCAAGCTCTTGCATGCTGTAGCCACAATGTGGACAAGCAAAGTTTGCCGAGAACAGCATGGGCTCAAGCTCGCTGTCGCTGTCCATGGCTACCACTAACGCGGTTCCTTGCGAAAGTTCGAGCGCAGTTTCAAATGACTCGGCCAAACGTTGCTCGAGGCCTTCACGCACTTTTAAGCGGTCAACGACCACTTCAATATCATGCTTCTTCTGCAATTCGAGGGTCGGCGGATCGCTTAAATCGCATATTTCGCCGTCAATCCGAGCGCGCAGATAGCCTTGGCGACTCAAGTTTTCGAGAATTTTCTGATGCTCACCTTTGCGGCCTTTGACAACCGGCGCGAGTAACATGACTTTGCTGCCTTCAGGCAAGGCGACGACTTGATCGACCATTTGCGAAATGGTTTGCGCGGCAAGCGTGACTTGGTGCTCAGGACAACGCGGTTCGCCAATGCGAGCAAACATAAGACGCAAATAGTCGTAAATTTCAGTAATGGTACCGACCGTTGAACGCGGGTTATGCGAGGTCGATTTTTGTTCGATGGAAATGGCGGGAGACAGACCTTCGATAGAGTCGACGTCTGGTTTTTCCATGAGACTCAAAAACTGACGAGCGTAAGCAGATAA
>JAMCWV010000119.1:0-1144 GCA_023481025.1 Gammaproteobacteria bacterium | reverse complement strand
ATGTGAGGACTCACTTACTGCGGATTACCTTTCTGGACGCAAAGCGATCGCAATTCCGAAGAAACGGAATAAGCCAGGCAAACACTGGCTTGAACTGAAAGGGGCGACCGGCAATAACCTGAAAACAGTTGATATGCGGGTTATGCGAGGTCGATTTTTGTTCGATGGAAATGGCGGGAGACAGACCTTCGATAGAGTCGACGTCTGGTTTTTCCATGAGACTCAAAAACTGACGAGCGTAAGCAGATAAAGACTCGACGTACCGCCGTTGTCCTTCCGCGTATAGCGTATCAAATGCTAGCGAGGACTTACCTGAGCCGGATAAGCCAGTAATAACGACTAACTTGTCACGCGGAATTTCCAGATTAATATTTTTCAAATTGTGGGTGCGGGCACCGCGTACTTCGATTTTATCCATAATGTCCTTTACGACTTGGAGCAAAGATGAGTTTCGGAGCGTTTTCTAACGCGCTGCAATCACTGGCGCAAAAATCAATCGCCCATTATGACACAAAAGTAGGGGAAGCTTGAAGTTCACTACACAGACAATACGGATGCGATGCTTACACTGGATCCGATTTCTGCTAGACTTGCCTGCAATTTTTATCGTGTGAGTAGTTGAGCGACCATGAGTGCGACAGGATTAAACCGGACAGAGAAACGAGCAGCGGTTACGCTTGCCTCGATTTTTGGCTTGCGCATGTTGGGCCTGTTTTTAATCATGCCGGTACTGGCAATTTATGGTCAAAGCTATCCGGATTACACACCTTTTTTGGTTGGGATCGCGATCGGAGCCTATGGGTTAACCCAAGCCATGCTGCAAATTCCAATGGGCTGGTTGTCTGATCGCATTGGCCGGCGGCCAGTGATCTTGGGCGGGTTAGCGATATTTGCCTTCGGCAGTGTCGTGGCGGCACTCGCCGACACCATGACTGGCGTGATTATTGGTCGTATTCTGCAAGGCGCCGGAGCAATTGCTGGTGCGGTTTTAGCGTTAGCGGCTGACTCAGCACGTGAAGAACAGCGACCGAAAGTCATGGCAGTGATCGGCATGGGTATTGGTCTTTCGTTTGTTCTCGCCTTGATTATTGCCCCAGTACTCGGTGGCGTCATTGGTATGTCAGGCCTTTTCTGGATGACCGCA
>JAMCWV010000134.1:1603-3692 GCA_023481025.1 Gammaproteobacteria bacterium | reverse complement strand
ACGGCAACATTATTAATAATCCAGACGAAGTGACCACACAAGTGGTCGACTTCCTCCTTGGTCGTTTCCGCGCATGGTATCAAGATCAATCCATTTCGGTCGATGTTATCCAAGCCGTTTTAGCTCGTCGCCCAACTGTCGCACTCGACTTTGACCACCGCGTGAAAGCCGTTGCTGAGTTCCGCTCGAATCCACAAGCGGAAGCGCTTGCAGCAGCGAATAAGCGGGTGAATAATATTCTCGCCAAGAGCGAGATGATGCTCGCAGCAGTTGATACGTCGTTGCTACAGGAAGATGCAGAAAAATCGCTCCATAACGCGCTAAGCGGCCTTCGTGATACAGTTTCGACTGCTGCTATTAATGGCGATTATGCAGCCGCTCTGAGTGCGTTAGCGACGCTCCGTGAGCCTGTCGATCGCTTTTTCGACGAGGTCATGGTCAATGCGGACGACGAAGCGATTCGTCGCAACCGCCTAAGCTTGCTTAATGAACTACGCGACCAATTCCTCAATGTCGCAGATATTTCGTTGTTACAGTCGTAAGCTGACAATGGCACAAGTCATTCGGCTTGTGCCATTCGTCTCGCCGGCGAAGGAGAAGTATGATGGCCTTTTTAGTTTATTTAGCCGTTATTTTTTTCTGTATTTGGATCGGGAATGTCGCGGCGAAAGCCAGCAAATGGCTCAGTTATGCGTTATGCGTAACAGCGCCCCTGTTATTGGTGGCCGTCGTTGCAGCATTGCGCTGGTACTTTGACCCCAGCCTCGATTTCGTCGGATTACTAACCGTACTCGCCACCTTCCTCGGCCTCACCGGAATCATGACAGCACTCATCGTGCGTCATATGGTATTGAAAACACCCCAAGCACCAAATAGAAAAAAGCCCCGCTAACGTAAGTTGCGGGGCTTTTGCGTTATTGCATCGCGCTATGCATGTCGCGTACTAGACATCCAAGTTAGCAACTTTCAGAGCATTACTCTCAATAAATGCGCGACGTGGTTCAACGTGATCACCCATCAAGGTCGTAAACAATTGGTCAGCGCCAATCGCGTCTTCGATCGTCACCTGCAGCATCCGGCGCGTATCTGGGTCCATGGTGGTTTCCCACAATTGATCTGGGTTCATTTCGCCCAGACCTTTGTAGCGTTGGATATACAAACCACGTTTCGATTCGCTAATCAGCCACTCAATGGCTTCAACAAAATCGTCAACCGGCTGCACTTTCTCACCACGCTGAACATAGCCACCCTCTTCCACTAAGCCGTTAATCTCCGAGCCAACTGACGCTAAGCGGTCATAATCGCGTGACACGAGGAACTCATAGGTCAGTGGGAAATCCGTGAATACACCATGACGACGCAAAACTCATAGGTCAGCGGGAAATCCGTGAATACACCATGACGACGCAAGCGAATCATCGGCAAGAACACACCGCGATCTTCGTCGTTGGTCACTAAGACTTCGTATGTCGCTGAGTCCTTCTCCGTTGCCATCATATCCGCGCAGAACTTCTCTGCCCAAGCGTTGACGTACTGCTCGTCTTTCATATTCTCAGCGGTTAAGCGCTCTGCATAGACGAGACGGTTCAGCACGTGTTTCGGTAAGCGACGGCTTAAGCGAGCAATCGTGTCGAGTGCAAATTGATAGTCACGCACCATTTTCTCTAAGGCCACACCAGTGATACCCGGCGCATCTGCGTTGACATGCAAAGAGGCTCGGTCAAGCGCCAACGATGTCAGGTATTGAATCAAGCCTGGATCGTCTTTGATGTAATTCTCTTGTTTACCTTTCTTCACTTTATACAGCGGCGGTTGCGCGATATAAATATAGCCACGCTCAATCAATTCTGGCATTTGTCGATAAAAGAAGGTCAACAGCAAGGTACGAATGTGCGAGCCGTCGACGTCGGCATCGGTCATGATAATGATGCGATGGTAACGTGTCTTGTCTGGATTATATTCGTCACGGCCGATGCCACAGCCCATCGCTTTCGGAATCGGCAGTTGTTTGACGGCTTGGTCGATAAAACCTTGCACTAAGTCACGAATACTTTTACCCGCGACAGTCGCATTATAAAGCAGCCATTCA
>JAMCWV010000134.1:0-1593 GCA_023481025.1 Gammaproteobacteria bacterium | reverse complement strand
GCTTTAGCGAGCTCGATCACGGATTCACGGATGGTTTCGCGACGCGCGGCGAAACTTGCGACCACATGCCCAGAGGCTAGGACTTCAGCGTAGTTAGCGGCGTGATCCACGGTCAATCGCTCTGGGTGATGGAATCGATGTCCGTTCACCTTATTATTGCTCTTTACCCCAAACAACTCAGCATCAAGCACATTGTTATCGAGTAGCACGGTAAGTGTGTGTAATGGCCGAATAAACTGATAGGAAGTAGAGCCCCAGCGCATCGCCTTCGGAATCGGCAGTTGTTTGACGGCTTGGTCGATAAAACCTTGCACTAAGTCACGAATACTTTTACCCGCGACAGTCGCATTATAAAGCAGCCATTCACCCTTATCGGTCTTTAAACGTTCCGCATCGTCGACGGTAATCCCTAAACCGCGCGCCCAACCTTCGGCTGCGCGAGTCGGATTGCCATCGGCATCAAAGGCAGCTTGAATGGCAGGTCCACGCTTCTCAACAACTTCGTCCGCTTGTTGCGCGTCCACGCCTTTAATGAATACCGCTAAGCGACGCGGTGTGGCGAACGATTCGACGGAGTCAAACGCTAACCGCGCTTGGTTTAATTCGGCAACGAAGCTAGCGGTAAAACTTTCGCGTAAGCCTTTCAGCGCTTTTGGCGGTAGCTCTTCAGTACCCAGCTCAATTAACAAATCGTGACGCTGACTCATGCTTTCGCTCCTTTCTTTTGCGCTTTCTCTTGATTCTTGCGATGCACGGCTAGTGCCGCATCAGCGTCTGCCTTTTCCGCTAACGGGAACCCAAGTTCGGCACGTGCCGCGAAGTAGGCTTCCGCACAGGCCTTTGCCATGGTGCGAACGCGTAAGATATAACGTTGCCGTTCGGTCACCGAGATAGCGTGCCGTGCGTCGAGTAAATTAAATGCGTGCGACGCACGCATCACTTGCTCGTAGGCTGGCAACGGCAGGTTTTTGCTGATGAGCAATTCACATTCCTTTTCACAGGACTCAAAGCGCTCGAACAAAACGGCGACATCAGCGTGCTCGAAGTTATAGGCCGATTGCTCAACTTCGTTCTGATGAAAAACATCACGGTAGTAAATCGTGCCGCGTGGGCCAGTGGTCCAGACTAAGTCGTAGATGCTGTCGACGCCTTGGATATACATTGCCAAACGCTCAAGACCATAAGTAATTTCGCCGGCTACAGGTTTGCACTCTAAGCCACCAACTTGCTGGAAGTAGGTAAATTGGGTGACTTCCATGCCATTCAACCAGACTTCCCAGCCGAGTCCCCAAGCGCCAAGGGTAGGTGATTCCCAGTTGTCTTCAACGAAGCGGATATCGTGTACCAGCGGATCAAACCCAAGCAATTTTAACGAGCCGAGATATAGCTCCTGCAAATCAGCTGGATTGGGTTTCATGATCACTTGGAACTGATAATAGTGCTGCAAGCGGTTCGGGTTCTCACCATAGCGACCGTCAGTAGGGCGGCGGCAGGGCTGCACATAGGCGTAGCTTGATGGTTCCGGTCCGATGGAGCGCAAAAAGGTCATCGGGTGAAAGGTACCCGCACCCACTTCCATATCAAGCGGTTGAA
>JAMCWV010000171.1 GCA_023481025.1 Gammaproteobacteria bacterium | reverse complement strand
CTGCGGTATTTTCAACCGTGATAGCTCATTCGCCGCCTGAACCTGTTTATTCTGCTGAGCGTTATCAATACTAATGGCCTGACGAACGGCTTGAATGGTTTGTTCAATATCACGCATCCCCGTTTGTTGCTCTTGTTTGATTGGTTCCGGAACCACCCCCGAACCTGAAAATTCAACACTCATTTTTAGCCTCCTATGTGCGTCCCCATTAGTGCGTGCAAGGCTTACGCCAACCTGTTCCGCCCTGCGTAAACACATCACCCCTATCTTGGACCCATTATAACTAATATATCGGCGGTTTTTTAGGCAACTTTAGTTATTGTTGACTACCGCGTTAATGCGAACCTAACCTAATAAAGATAAAGCAGCTTGCGGTCGCTGATTCGCTTGCGCCAAAATAGCAATGCTTGCCTGTTGCATAATTTGAAAGCGGACAAGTTTTGCCGTTTCTGCGGCAAAATCTGTATCCATAATTCGCGAGCGCGCTGCTGATACGTTTTCCACTACGTTGCTTAAGTTACTGATTGTCGAGTTAAATCGGTTCTGCACTGCACCGAGACGAGAACGTTGTGAACCCACTTCAGTAATGGCCCTGTCTAACACGGCTAATTGATCTTGAGAGCTTTGTGCTGAATTCACGTTTATCGCAGCTACATTTGCAATTGCAACCGGGTTACCGTCTACCTCGGCTCCACCACCTATAGCGTCACTTCGCATATTAGCAACGCTAAAACTGATACGCTCAGACGCACTGCCTGTGGCACCAACTAAGAAACCAATACCAGCGGCAATGTCCCCATTCAACAGTTTTTTACCCGAAAACTCAGTCGTATCGGCAACTCGATTTAACTCTAGCTGCAACTGTGCGATTTCTTCTTGGATAGCAGACTTCTCAGCACTGCCATTTACGCCGTTGTCAGCCTGGATAATGAGTTCACGCATACGCTGCAACATATTCGTACTTTCTTGCAATGCGCCTTCAGCAACCTGTGCGACTGAAATGCCGTCATTTGCATTGCGAACTGCTTGGTTCAAGCCATTCACTTGCGATGTCATACGATTAGAAATTTGCAATCCAGCAGCATCATCCGCCGCACTATTAATGCGAAATCCAGAGGATAACCGAGTAAAAGCGGAATTTAAGCCAATTGAGGAGGCCAAAAGTTGCCGCTGCGCATTTAATGAAGAGATATTAGTATTGACGAAAAGAGCCATAAGCCCCCCTAAGCCGCGCGACTCGAAGCGAAGCCCCCCAGCCTCGTCTTCATTTATCGGCAAATTAAGCTTAAACTTTAATCAATTTTCGATTAATGATGTAAAACTTGTATTGTTGGTTGCTTTTTGTACAGTTATTTCACTGCCGCCATCGATTTCTTATTATTTTTTATCTAAAATTACAACCTGGCACAGGGTGTGCATTGTTAAAAGCGTCTGCCGGCTGGTTGGGATGCCCCCCTACAACCTCCTTTTCCCGGCCAGCCGGTTCTTTCTCAAATGTCAGAAAAAACCAACGGTAGACCGCATAAAAACCAAGCTCTGGCTTGGTTTTTTGCTTTGTAGGCTTCGCATCGAGTCGCGCGGCTGACATGTGCCATTTTAAACGCAAAAGCCGAGCACTAGGCCCGGCTTTGCGGTTAGGGGAGTTCTTTAAAAGCTTACAGCAGTGACAACGCCGCCTGTGGACGTTGATTCGCCTGTGCAAGAATTGCCGTACTCGCCTGCTGCGTGATCTGGAACTTAGTTAACTGCGCTGTTTCTGCAGCAAAGTCAGTGTCCATAATACGCGAGCGTGCTGCCGATACGTTTTCAGATACGTTGCTTAAGTTAGCAATCGTAGACTGGAACCGGTTTTGCACTGCACCCAGGCTTGATCGCTGTGCACCTACTTCACTGATAGCAGCGTCAATTGAAGCTAATCGTTGCTCAGATGTAAATGAATCTGACTCAACATCAATTGCGCCGATACCTGCAGTAATATCGGCTGTCAAGCCTAAGTTAGCAACATTCATTGCGCTAACATCAACAGAAATATTTTCACCATTGCCACCAGTAGAACCTACCAGGAAGCTAAACGATTTTGCTGCAACTGCCACATCACCGCTATCATCGGCACCATTCAAGATTTTCTGGCCTGAAAATTCTGTAGTTTGTGCAACACGGTTAATTTCAGTGCGTAGCTGACCAATTTCTTCCTGGATAGCTTTACGCTCTGCATCACCATTCACACCGTTATCCGCCTGAATCACCAGTTCGCGCATACGCTGCAGCATGTTGGTTGATTCCTGCAAAGCACCTTCAGCGACCTGAGCTACTGAAATGCCGTCGTTGGCGTTACGAACCGCTTGGTTCAGACCATTGATTTGCGATGTCATGCGGTTTGAAATTTGCAGGCCTGCAGCATCATCAGCAGCGCTGTTGATACGAAAACCTGAAGATAAACGCTCAAACGCAGTGTTTAAGCCCTGACCTGAAGTCATCAGCTGACGCTGTGCATTCAGTGAAGAGACGTTTGTATTTACATACAACGACATAAGATCTCCTTTGCAAGCTAAGCTTGCTGCCTAATTGTAATTCTATAAGCCAGGCAACCACTCCCGACTTATAATTTCCCCTACATCTAGGTTGTCGACCCATGCCTGAATAACTTTAATATTTTTTTATTTTAAAACGCAAAAGCCGGGCACTAGGCCCGGCTTTGCGGTTAGGGGAGTTCTTTAAAAGCTTACAGCAGTGACAACGCCGCCTGTGGACGTTGATTCGCCTGTGCAAGAATTGCCGTACTCGCCTGCTGCGTGATCTGGAACTTCGTGAGCTGTGCAGTTTCTGCGGCAAAGTCAGTATCCATAATACGCGAACGAGCAGCTGACACATTTTCAGACACGTTGCTTAAGTTAGAGATCGTGGACTGAAAACGGTTTTGCACTGCACCTAAATTAGAACGCTGCTCACCAACCTGGCGGATAGCCTCATCAATAGATTGTAATTGCAGTTCTGAACTCTGAATAATCGCGGGGGCACCCGGAGCTGCGGTATTTTCAACCGTGATAGCGTCTAAATTCGCCAGCCCGTCAGCACCCAAATTTGCGGTATTCATAGCTGAAATGGTGACATCGATCTTCTCATTAGCATCACCGGTTGCACCAACCAGGAAACTAAACGTCTTATCAGCATCAGCTCCATCATCAGCTGCACCATAAAGGATTTTCTGACCTGAGAACTCAGTCGTTTGGGCGACACGATTTATCTCAGTACGAAGCTGGGTGATTTCTCCCTGAATCGCAGTCCGCTCAGCATCACCATTCACACCGTTATCCGCCTGAATCACCAACTCACGCATACGCTGCAGCATGTTGGTTGATTCCTGCAACGCACCTTCAGCAACCTGAGCCACAGAAATACCGTCATTGGCGTTACGAACCGCTTGGTTCAGACCATTGATTTGCGATGTCATTCGATTTGAAATTTGCAGGCCTGCAGCATCATCAGCAGCGCTGTTGATACGAAAACCTGAAGATAATCGCTCAAACGCAGTGTTTAAGCCCTGACCTGAAGTCATCAGCTGACGCTGTGCATTCAGTGAAGAGACGTTAGTATTTACATACAACGACATAAGATCTCCTTTGCAAGCTAAGCTTGCTGCCTAATTGTTATCATGTAAGTTTGGCAACCACTCCGCACTTACAATTTCCCCTACATCCGTATCATCGGACGCTCGAGCAAAACCTTTAGGCTTTTTTTAAGATAATTTACTGCTTAGACATGGCTGTTGAGGATCTGCATACGCGGGCACGAAAAAGCCGGGCAGGGCCCGGCTTTTACTTGAGGGGAAATTAAAAAGAAATTACAACAACGACAACGCTGCTTGCGGTCGTTGATTCGCCTGAGCAAGAATTGACGTACTCGCTTGCTGGGTAATTTGGAACTTCGTCAATTGGGCTGTTTCCGCAGCAAAGTCCGTATCGGTAATACGTGAACGCGCTGCAGACACGTTTTCAGATACATTGCTCAAGTTCGCAATGGTGGACTGAAAGCGGTTTTGTATCGCCCCCAGCTCAGATCGTTGCGTACCTACGGCTTCAATGGCGTCGTCAATGGTACCGATAATGCCTTCAGAGTCCCAACCGTCCTCTCCCACTTCAACATCTGCAATCTGCACGCTCAATCCTTCAGCTTGCATGTCTGCGATATTGATACTGATCGTTTCGTTGGCTTCGCCCGTTGCCCCCACTAAGAAGTCCAGACTATTGGTGCCCTCTGCAAAATCGCCACTTAATAATGTTTTGCCAGAGAACTCTGTGGTAGTAGCGATGCGGTCAATCTCATCTGACAGCTCTTCGAGCTCCTGGTTAATGGCGTCCATTTCTTTCTCGCCATTGACACCATTGTCTGCCTGAATCACCAGTTCACGCATCCGTTGCAGCATATTCGTAGACTCCTGCAAAGCCCCTTCTGCTACCTGAGCAACTGAAATACCGTCATTGGCGTTACGAACTGCCTGATTCAGACCGTTAATCTGCGAGGTCATACGATTCGAGATTTGTAAACCGGCAGCATCATCCGCTGCGCTGTTGATGCGTGAACCTGATGATAAACGCTCAAATGCGGTATCCAACCCCTGACCAGAAGTCATGAGTTGACGTTGTGCGTTCAAAGACGACACATTTGTGTTCACATAAAGTGACATATCCTCTCCTTTGCAAGCATTGCGCTTGCTGCCTAAAAATTTTATGCAGAATGCACTAGAAAATTTCCCCTACACAGAGGCCGTCGGCGGCAAAAACGGAGACTTTAGAGAAGATATAAAAAAACCGAGCATTTGCTCGGTTTTTTTTCAGATAAATCTACCAACCACCCAGGGTGCCCTGTAAAAGACCCCCTTTCCCTGGGTGGTCGGCTCTTTCCCAAGGCAAGCGCCAAGAGTCAGATTCTGTGGAAGATAGTGCTAATAGTTATATTTTTGGGTTTGAGCCGGTTGTTACACCGGCGTTCAAGCTTGTGTTTAACCCAGTAGCGACAATGCCGCCTGCGGGCGCTGATTCGCCTGCGCCAAAATTGATGTACTCGCCTGCTGGGTAATCTGGAAACGAGTCAACTGCGCGGTTTCGGCCGCAAAGTCCGTATCCATAATGCGTGAACGAGCAGCAGAAACGTTTTCTGACACATTACTTAAATTCGCAATCGTTGACTGAAAACGGTTTTGAATAGCACCTAGGTTTGATCGTTGCTCACCAACATCAGTAATCGCTTGGTCAATAACGGCAAGCATATTTTGTGAGCTGGTGGAGTCGCCATCAACATGCGTTTCCATCGCTTGCACATCAATGCCTTCTATATTCCCATAAGCTGCAAGCGTAACACCATCTGCGTTGGCTCCCAGGGCATCACTATTCATACTTGCAATACGAATACTGATGGTTTCATCATCACCACCTCTTGCGCCCACCAGGAAGTTCAGGTCGTTCCCAGCTGCGTCTGCACCGTCAGCGCTACCATCCAGGATTTTCTTACCGGAAAACTCAGTGGTAGTCGCAACACGGCCAATTTCCGTCACTAGCTCATCAATTTCCTGCTGAATCGCTGAAAGTTCAGCGTCATCATTGACACCGTTATCGGCCTGAATCACCAGCTCACGCATACGCTGCAGCATATTAGTGGTTTCCTGCAGCGCACCTTCCGCGACTTGAGCCACTGAAATGCCATCATTGGCATTACGCACCGCTTGGTTCAAACCGTTAATTTGCGAGGTCATGCGGTTAGTAATTTGTAAACCAGCTGCATCATCTGCCGCGCTATTAATACGGAAACCTGAAGACAACCGCTCAAATGCGGTATCTAACCCATTACTTGAACTCATCAGCTGACGCTGCGCATTCAACGACGAAACGTTCGTATTTACGTATAAAGACATAGTCTATCTCCCAGATAAAACTTTAATTCAAACAGGGCACTACAGCCATTTTACTGGTGAGCAAGGGTACCCTGAACTTAATCTTTATAACGGCAGGGTAAGCCAAAACTTGAGAATAATATGGCAATGAACCATGAAAAAAAGCTAAGTCGATAACCGACTTAGCTTTTAATGGTTTAACGTAGGTCGCTGCTTACTATTAACCCAATAACGACAATGCTGCCTGCGGACGCTGGTTGGCCTGAGCCAAAATAGAAGTACTCGCCTGCTGGGTGATTTGAAAACGTGTTAATTCCGCGGTTTCTGCTGCGAAATCCGTATCCATAATCCGTGAGCGGGCAGCGGATACATTCTCAGAAATATTACTGAGATTGGCAATCGTTGATTGAAAGCGGTTTTGAATCGCACCTAATTCTGACCGCTGCTGGCCAACCTGGCTGATCGCCTGGTCAATGGCTTTGAGACGATCTTCTGAACTGTCATCATTCTCAACATCTACTGATGCTATATTGGTCACTGCACCGTCATTGTCACCACCTACACCAAGTGCGGTCGTACTCATCTCACCAATATTTACTTCGATGGTCTCATCATCACCACCGCGGGCACCGACTAGAAACATTAAGCCGTCATCCTCATCTGCAAACTCACCGTCAAGTAAGGTTTTGCCTGAAAATTCAGTCGTGTTAGAGATGCGATTTATCTCCTCTGCCAGTTCATCTATTTCTTGCTGAATGGCTTCAAGTTCAGCGTCATCATTGACACCATTATCAGCTTGAATGACCAGCTCCCGCATGCGTTGTAACATGTTTGTGCTCTCCTGGAGGGCACCTTCTGCGACCTGAGCGACTGAAATGCCATCATTGGCGTTACGCACAGCTTGATTTAAGCCTTCAACCTGGGAGGTCATGCGGTTAGTAATCTGTAACCCCGCGGCGTCATCTGCCGCGCTATTAATACGGAAACCTGAGGACAAACGCTCGAATGCCGTGTCTAAGCCATTACTGGAGCTTTGCAACTGACGCTGGGCATTAAGGGAAGATACGTTAGTATTTACAAATAAAGACATATTAGCCGTCCTTTCTTTCAGAGTATTTGACGCCACGCGCCATGCTTACTCTCGCTAACGGCAGTCTCAACTGAGACTTTAATGCTCCGCTGTACGTTTTATGGACGCAAAGCTATAAGCCCTTTCAAGCATGGCTTTCAGGCTTTGTAAAGATAGACACAATGGACATTTTGGATCAAAAAAGCCGGGCATTGCCCGGCTTTTCACTATGCGCTTCATTAACCAAGCAGTGACAAAGCTGCCTGCGGGCGCTGGTTAGCCTGCGCCAAAATCGAGGTGCTTGCCTGCTGCGTGATCTGGAAACGAGTCAGTTGCGCAGTTTCTGCCGCAAAGTCTGTGTCCATAATGCGTGAACGCGCTGCGGACACGTTCTCAGAAATATTGCTCAGGTTGGCAATGGTTGACTGAAAACGGTTTTGAATCGCACCCAGCTCAGAGCGTTGCTGACCTACCTGCGTGATAGCGTCATCGATGATGCTCAGACGAGCTTCAGAATCAATAGTATCTACCGAATCGTCGCCAGCTGGGTTAAGTTTAACGTCAATATCGCCAATCCGCTCTCCGGCTGCTGTAGACCCTAGTTCACTCGCACTCATATTGCTCAAGGTCACAGGAATGGTTTCATCGCTGCCACCACGCGCACCAACTAAAAAGTTTAGTACCAATGGGTCTGTATGACCGTCTCCATCTTCACCATTCAAGATTTTTCTACCCGAGAACTCTGTCGTAGTGGCAACCCGGTCTATTTCTTTTACCAGCTCATCGATTTCTTGCTGGATGGCTTCCAATTCGGCGCGATCATTTACACCATTATCAGCCTGAATCACCAACTCACGCATACGCTGCAACATGTTGGTGGTTTCTTGTAATGCACCTTCTGCCACTTGAGCGACTGAAATACCGTCATTGGCATTACGCACCGCTTGGTTCAAGCCGTTGATCTGCGACGTCATGCGGTTGGTTATTTGTAAACCAGCAGCGTCATCAGCTGCACTATTAATACGAAACCCTGAAGACAGGCGCTCAAACGCAGTGTCTAAACCGTTGGTTGAAGTCATCAATTGACGCTGTGCATTCAGTGATGAAACGTTGGTGTTTACATATAAAGACATGGTTATTCTCCTGGCCAGCTGGCAGAAATATATAAGTTACGAAGCAGCATCTGCTTTTCATAACTAAGTTAACGACCGCTAGCAGAAAATCTTTAGTTTTATTTGTATTGCACTAGTATAAAAAAACGCCTCCAGTAGGAAGCGTTCAAAGTTAATGCCCAACTCGTCATTTAAACACGATATCAACTCTAATCGTTCTATCGAAGATAATCGAATAAACTTAAGCGTGTTATTCTGGTAAACGTCGCTTGGGCTGCTTGCAACGCTGTATCTTGCTTTGTCAACTCGGTCATTGCCTCGGCATAGTCCACATCTTGTATTCTTGACCGCGTTTCTTTGTTGGCAATTTCAAAATCCGTGTTTGTCAAAATTGCGGTTTCAGCGCTGTTCATTCGACTACCAGTTTTCGCGCGAACGCTACCAATACTTACTTCGGCAGCATCTAGGTCTGCTAACCCAAACTCTATAGCTTGCGCCAGCTCTTCTGCACTTAAATCGGGATTATTTAGCGCATTAACCATATCATTAAGAATGGTAGCTACGTTCTGTTGCGGCTGGCTTAACCTAAACTCCAAGGTGCCCGCAGTTGCTGCGCCCTGCAAAGCGAAATCTGCGCCTTGATAACTAATCGTATCGCCAGGAGTATAAGCACCAGCCGCTACTTCGATGTCTAACCCAGTTTCAGGATCTGGGCGTGTGATACTATAGTTTCCCCCCGCGACAGAAATGGTGTAAACATTATTCTCAGGGTTCTTCTTGTCATATTGAGCTACGTGGTAAGCATTAAACTCTGCTTTATTGACAATTATACTTCGCCCTGAAGCTATATCGCCGCTGGTTTCACCGACTCGTGCTTTCAATTGCACAGGGGTCTGCTGAAACACTTCACTACCCGGTGAACTTGATTGCACCTTCAAACTTGACGTAATCTGGACCTGCTTTTTACCACTATCCCCTTTGTAATCGTAGACGCCTGTCGTGGAGTTAAATATAAAAGGTTTTTGCTCGGTCTGGTAACCAGCAAACAGATAATCGCCGTTTTCATTTTGCGCATTCATCATATCTAGCGCATTGCCTCGTAGTACCTCAATTTCGAGCGCTAATGATTGTCTGTCTACGCTGTCCAACGCCCCATTACCCGCCTGAACAAACAGCTCTTTAGCCCGAAACAGTGACTCGCTGATATTCGACATTACCGACTCTTGCCGCGACAAGTCGTTCAACACCAACTGCGAGTTTTTCTGAAACTGCTCGTTCTGCTTAATCCGATCGGTCAGCGCCAAGGTTTGGGCTTTACCAGCGGGATCGTCAGCGGGCGTCAAAATTTTGGTTTCGCGTGCGATCTGATCTTGCACTTTAACCAGCTTGTTCTGGCGATCAATGACTGAGCTCAAACCCTTGTCATAAATTTGGCTGGTGGATAATCGCATGTTGATTCCTCCTCTTGTGGGGAATGGTATTCGTTGTCAGGTTTTGCTTGGCGCCGCGGCGGCATCAATTATCAAGCGGCATTCAACGGCATCACGCCTGCATCATGCGGCAGGAACGGCCTGCCCTACGTCGTTATCGGCGCATTTGTATAAATGTTAACGGGCTGCGTTTAATAAGGTGTCAAAAATAGTTTGTGACACGGTAATGATGCGCGCGGCAGCATTAAACGACTGCTCGTATTTGAGCAAGTTCGAGGCTTCCTCGTCTAAACTCACACCCGATACCGACTCATAAAAGCCTGTGGATTGCTCTAACAAAGACTTCGCTGCTTCATCCGCGGTGCGTGCTTGGGCCACCTTGTTACCTACGTCAGATACTAAGCGTCCATACCCTTCGTTGAAGGTCATCATGTTTTTGTCACCTTCGACATTCGGGTTGCGACGTAAGGTTTTTTCACGTTGCAACTCACTCATCGCGACGCTATTTGTGTTGTCTGCAAACCCATTGGTGTTGTATTCAATGTTAAAGGTATCACGGGCGTCTGGGTTGCCAGTCAAGGTTACATCGTAGTCTGGCTCAAAATCGTATAGTTGTGCGTCATTGGCAAAGTCGATGCTAACCGCTGCACCGTCCCATGCTTCATTTTGATCCCAACCAGCGCCGTCCCAGGCCACCGCGCGGCTCAGCACGTTTTCCATATTGGTGCCTTCAAAATAACCAACCACGTCACCTTGAGTATCACGAATCGCTATCTTGTGGCGGCCGTTTTCAAAAGCAAGGTACTCAAGTTGTACTGGAGCATCATCCGCCAGAGCATTGCCGTCGAAGAAATTATCCACGGAGCGCATGCCATTGAATGACAGAACCCCACCGCCCGAATTTTCACTGCCTTCCGCGACACGCACAGGGGCTGCTAATGCAAGGTCTTCCGGACGTGTTAATCCCATGAAAATATTTGAAGCGGCATTTTGGGTGAAATTCACTTCGAACTTGTCGCCGTCAGCGAAGGTGCCGGCACTGAAATTAAACTGCATACCAATGCCTAATTCGCCAATCCAACCATCGGCATCTGCATCGGCAAAGCTCGCTTCGGAGTAATCGCTTTCGTTACCGATTATGCGGCCATTGGTGTCGAGCGCGACCACCCTAAAGGTGTCGTCGCCGGTCATGCGAAGCTCATAGCGGTGGGCAGTTAATTCAGCGGCTTTACCTGGTTCTAAGCGTACGTTGATAACCTGGCCTTGCACACTATTGGCGCTTGTGAAAGGCAGCGCTTGAATTTCGGTTTGGCGCAAATCAAACATATCTGCACCTAATTGGTTGTCGAGGTCCATGCCTAGACGTTGTTGCTCGTTCAAGGCATCAGCAAACCCCATAGCCAATTGTCCCAACTTAAACTGGGTAGGTTCAAGCACTTCGTCCCGATATGCCACCATGCCACCGATCTTGCCTCCAAGTGCAGCAATGTTGACAGGGATATTGATGGTGTTGCCACCACTTTGGGTCTGTGTCGTGAGCTCTAAGCGTTTTGGATTAGGGTTACCTTGCAGGGCTATCAGATTAAAGGTTCCGTCTTCCATGACTAAGCTTTGGCCGCCGGCTAACGTGATATTCTGGCGCCCATTCTCAAAATCTTTGACGTTGATTTGAACGTACTCTGATAATTCTTTTAATTTTTGGTCGCGCTCATTGAGTAGGCTGTTGAGTGAGCCAGACGCAAGCGCACGGTCATTTTGCACGCTGGAAAGCTCGCGGTTAATCTCTGCAATACTCTGGACTAGAGTATTAGCACGGTCTACTTCAAGCTCTAAGCGTTCATTAAATTGTTCATACTGGTTATCAAGGAAACCAGCGAAATCGCGCATGCGTGCAGTCACTGCCGCACCTTCTGTTAACAGCAACTCACGATAAGTTAACGACCCAGGGTCATTGTTGGTGTCCTGCATCAAATCGAAGAAATCTTCGATAGAGGTAATGACCGAGCCAATGTCACTGCCTAACACAGTGTCAATGCGGCGCGCTTGGTCTAAGTACGCGGTTGTAAAGCTGGCACGGGAGGTGTCAATTCTAACCTGACGCTGAGTGAACTGATCCACCATACGCTCAACCTGCAAACGGTCGAGCCCAGGGCCAAAATTGGCTTGGGTATACATTGGGCGCTCACGCACGTAGCCAGGCGTGTTCACGTTAGCAATATTGTTACCGGTAATCTGCAACGAGCGCTGATGCGCCAAAGTTGCATTTTTGCCTAAATTTAATAAATCGAATGACATGCTAACGCTCCTTTAAGCGTGCTCACACACTTAAAAACCAAATTTTGCCCGTACTTGCTGCATCACATCGCTATTCATAATGGTTTGTAGCTTGCTTGCATAACTCGGGTCTGTGGCGTAACCCGCTTGCTGTAATGCCTCAACAAATTGTTGCGGCTGTTGCCCAACGCTCAATGCCTGCTGATAGCGCGGGTTAGACTGTAAAAAGTTGACGTAGTCATTAAAGCTCTCCGCCACGCTGCCATACACCCGGAAAAATGCTTGCTCGCGTTGCGGCTTACCATCGTAATATTCGGTGGTACGAGTTTGTGCCGCTTCACCTTGCCAGCGGTGGTCTGCCTTAATATTAAATAAGTTATTGCTGCTGCCATCGCCATGTGCCACCACATAACGGCCCCAACCAGTTTCAAGTGCCGCTTGCGCCAATACAGATTCAGGTGCAATGCCTGCTTGTTCGGCCGCTTGCTGGGCGTACGGCGCTAACTGCTCTAAAAATTCCATCGGATTGCTGGCTCGCCACTCACCTTGGCTCAAATTCAGGCGGTCACTGCGGCCATTGCTTGCCTCACCCGTAATTGCCGTTGCCGCTTGGTACGGCACAGTCACAGGCTGCTGTGGCTTGGCAAATTCTACCGCTGCACTGTTTACCGAGGCACTGCCTACCGCTGCATTGTTTACCGAAGCATTGTCTGCCTCGGCATGACGCGTGCTATGCACGGCACCCGAAACCCGATTCACAGGCAACATAGACGCTGGTGTATGGTTGGTAGTGGCCGTTGGGCTCAACTGCTGCACCATTAAATCGGCTAGCCCCAGCGTACCTTGGCTCGATAGTTCGCTGGTCAGCTGGTTGTCGTACATGTCTTGAAAGAACTCGACATCGCGCGAGCTCAATGGGTTGTCTTCCGTTTCAAATACCTTGTTCGCCTGGCGCATGCTTTTCATCAGCATGTTCATAAATAAGGCTTCAAACTGCTGGGCCGCGGCACGCAACGCGCTCTCGTCGTTGCTTAAGCCACGCTGACGTAACTGATCAAGTTGAGACAGGTCATACACAGAGTTATTGCGTGCCTGCTCTAAATGGTTAGATGTAAAGCTATCCATGATCATAAGTCGTTACCCAAGTTTGCCGTTTGAAACTGTCATATCTGCTAATAATGCAATTTCAATACCAATTAAATGACTACCAGCTCGCCATCAATCGCGCCAGCTTGTTTCAGCGCCTCAAGGACCGCGATGATATCGCCAGGGGCTGCGCCGACTTGGTTGATAGCATTGATTAAGTCGTTGAGCGATACACCTGGGTTAAAGTCAAACATGCGCGCGTCATCACGCTGCACTTCAATCGTCGAACTCGGTGTCACTACGGTATCACCTTGGGCAAATGCATTCGGTTGGCTAACTTGCCAGTTTTCCATAATGCTAACCTGCATATTACCGTGCGCCACAGCGGCGCGGTGCAAGCGCACATTGTTGCCCACCACAATCGTACCGGTGCGACTATTGACGACGATGCGCGCAGGCGCTTCGCCTTGGGTAATACTGATGTTTTCCAAGGTGGCTAAGTACGCGACGCGCTGTGCGGTATCTTGGGGGGCAATGACCCGAACGGACGCGGCATCCATTGGCGATGCGCTGCCAGGACCCACTAAATCGTTAATCGCTTCGGCCATACGCTTGGCAGTGGTAAAGTCCGCACGGTTAAGGTTGAAAGTAATAAATTCGCTTTGTGCAAAGCCGGTTTCAATTTCGCGCTCAACCATCGCACCGTTGGGGATCCGGCCTACAGTTGGAGTATTGATTACAATACGTGAGCCGTCGGCGCCTTGCGCACCTAAACCACCCACCACTAAGTTGCCTTGAGCGACTGCATAGACTTCGCCGTCAGCACCACGCAAAAAGGTTTGTAATAATGTGCCACCGACTAAGCTGTCGGCGTCACCTACGGACGACACTGTCACGTCAATTTGTTGCCCTGGCTTGGCGAACGCAGGAATTTCTGCGTGTACGGCAACAGCGGCAACGTTGTTAATTTGCGGACGTTGATTCTCCGGCAAGTTAATGCCGAAGTTGCCGAGCATGGTGCGGAAGGTTTGGTCGGTGAATGGTGTGCGTTCACCAGTACCGGGCAAACCGACCACTAAGCCGTAGCCCATGAGTTGGTTAGAACGCACGCCCGCTACTTGAGCGACGTCTTTAATGCGCTGGGCTTGCGCCACTTGCGACATGGTAGTGGTGCTTAACAGCAAGACAATTAAGCCAAGCACCTGCCAAGATTTTGCGCGTAAATACCACATAATTGCTTCCCCAAAAACCTCAAAGTTTGTTCACATGGGAAGCTATTCACGATTCGTGCCAAATTGCCTTGTGCCGAAAAGTAAAAAACGGCAGGTCAGGCCTGCCGTTTTTCTTCTAGGTTATACGCTATCTTTTAAAACGGCCAGATTGGCCCGTTGAAGAAGCGGGTGAGCCACCCTTCACGCTGCGCATTGGCTAAGCTGCCCGTACCTGAGTATTCAATGCGCGCATTCGCCACCCGGTTTGATTGAATGGTGTTATCTGAACGCACGTCTTGAGGGCGAATAATACCGGTCAAACGCACATATTCCTGACCGTTGTTCAGAGTTAACCATTTTTCACCACGTACAATCAGGTTGCCGTTTGGTAACACACGAATCACCGTGACCGTAATTTCACCTTGCAACTGGTTACTTTGGTCGGCTGACGACGCGCCTGCAAATTCACTACCACCGTTAATTTGTGCTGACAACGGGTTACCAGCAACCCGCACTTCGCGGCCAAATAACGTCGGCGACGGCAGGTCAATGTTGGTATTACGTGATGTGCCTGTGTTCGCTGACTTCGATGCGGTGGTTTGTTCTTGCAGCTGCACCGTAATGATGTCACCTAAATTGCGCGCCTTAATGTCCGAATACAGCCCATTGACCGCTTGACCGCGAAATAGTGAACCATTCGGAACCGCAGGCTCAACCTGCTCCTCTGGCATCATCGGCGCATAATAGGGATCGTCTGGCATTGGCGTTGGTTGCGGCGCGCTGGCACAAGCAGCTAAGCTTAGTGCGGCAGCCGCAATGGCTAATTTTTGCCATAAGGAAGTCAACATAACATTCACCTGTCTTATAAGGTCATTAAAGCTGCTGGGTTGCGAAGCCAAGCATCTGATCAACCGACGAAATCACTTTTGAGTTCATTTCGTACACGCGCTGGCTCTCAATCAAATTCACCAGTTCTTCTGTAACGTTCACGTTTGACGTTTCAAGAGCGCCCTGCACAATCGAACCCGTGCCATCAATCCCCGGTACATTCACCTGAGGCTGGCCACTTGCTGCTGTTTCTACGTATAAGTTCTCACCACGTGGCTCAAGACCCGTTGGGTTGATAAACATAGCCAGGTTAATTTGGCCGACCACCTGGTTTTGCGCGTCACCGGCAATTTTCACCGATACTTCACCGTCTTTGGCAATCGTAATTGACTGGGCATCGTCTGGAATATTAATAGCTGGCTGCAACGGATGGCCGGCACCTGGCGTGACCAAATCACCTTCGTTGTTCAATGTGAACTGACCATTACGGGTGTAAGCAATGGTGCCGTCTGGCATCAAAATTTCAAAGAAACCAGGACCATTAATCATAATATCCAACGAATTGTCCGTGGTTTGCATGTTGCCCTGACCAAAGATCTTTTGCGTCGCGACCACTTTGGCACCCGCACCTATCATTAGGCCTGAAGGTAGCTCAGTGTCCTGGGTCGACTGCCCGCCTGGCTGGTTAATATTTTGGTACAACAAGTCTTCAAAAATGGCGCGGTCTTTTTTGAAGCCAATGGTGCTCGCGTTCGCCAGGTTATTCGAAATGATAGAGATATCACGCTGCTGAGCGTCTAAACCAGTTTTTGAAATCCACAGTGCTGGATGCATAATCCACCTCCGCCTTAAATAATTTAATAAATTCTGAGTAACTGTTCAGAGCGCTGATCGTTCTCTTCAGCGGTCTTCATCATCTTCACGCTCAGCTCGTAGTTACGCTGCAGCGCGATCAATTGCGTCATTTCTTCAATCGCATTCACATTACTGCTTTCTAACGCACCAACTTCCAAGCGAGCATTGAAATCAGCTAGCGGAAATTCTGCGCCGCCTTTCATTCGAAATAAGCCGTCAGTGCCTTTCTCGACTTCGCCATTGGGTGGGTTAACTACGCTAATGCGATCAATCACTTCGCGCACTTCTGAGGGCGCGCCCTGTGGTTGAATCGATACGGTGCCGTCTTTACCTATGGTGATATTGGTAATTGGCAATGGAATAAATACAGGGCCTGCTTCGCCCATCACCGCCTGACCTGCCGAGGTTTGCAGCATGCCGCCTTCAGTCACCTGTAGGCTACCGTTGCGGGTCATCGCTTCTTCGCCGTTGTCATCCAGTACGTGCAACCAACCTTGCCCCACGACGGCAACATCAAGGTCGCGACCCGTGGTACGCAGCGCACCTTCGGCAAAGTTTTGCCCAGGGCGTTCAGTCAGCGCGAACACGCGACTTGGGTGGCCTTCGCCATACGCCTGCATTGAGCGAGCCTGCGATAAATCAGCACGAAAGCCCGTGGTGTTAACGTTGGCTAAGTTATTAGCCCGCACCGACACCGCATTCATGTTCTCTTTCGCGCTGCTCATGGCGATATACAGCATGTTATCCATTGGTAGCCTCTTACTTGCTAACGGTCTTAGCAAAGACTATGCAGAACACGTGCCAATTTATTTAAGGACGGAAATCTTTTGATGGCGGGCTATATATAACGCCGCACTTAAACAAAAAACGCCATTGCGAGATGGCAATGGCGTAAATTTTGGGCAGCAGATTGCCGCGTCTTGGCCGTGTTATGGCCGCATTATGGCCGCATTATGGCCACAATATGGCCGCACTGAAGCCGTAGTAAAGCAAAAAGGCATGCAAAGCATGCCTTAGGGATTTTAACGGATCTGCAGGATAGTCTGTTGCAACGTGCTGTTCACTTCAAGCGCACGTGAGTTCGCCTGGTAGTTACGTTGAGCAACGATTATATCCACCAGCTCTTCTGTCAGGTTGACGTTTGAGTTCTCAAGTGCCGACGATTCAATCGCACCCAAAGTACCTTGACCTGCGATACCAGTAATCGGCTCACCTGAATTAATGTTTGCCTTCCATTTTGTACCGCCTACCTGCTCTAAACCTTGCTCGTTATTAAAATTAACCATCGCAACCTGACCTAAAAACTGCGTTTGGCCATTTGAGTATGTAGCCGCGATTAACCCTTTCTCATTGATATCAACCCCAGTCAGACGGCCAACTGTAGAGCCATCTTGGTCTAACGAGGTCAGTTCAAACGCTGAAGCAAACTGAGTGGGTCTATCAGCGCCCCCTTGAGAGCGAAAGTTAAACTCAATATTTAATGGGTTGGAGCCATTTGAAGGCGTGAACTCGAAAACGCCAGGTAAAAATGTGCCTGAATTCTCACCCAAGGGAGTGCTTGGGTTACCTCCAGCATTAAATCCAATTCTCATGCCTCGAAATGTTTCGCCACCAATTTCAGCTGATCTGGCACCAACTCCGCTGCTACCTGTTCCACTTGGGTTGAAATCAACCAACTGTCCATCAACTGTCTGATACACGTCCCAAGTATTCGCATCGCGCTTGACATAATAGGTAGTCACAGTGTGCGCTTCACCCAGTGAATCATAAACAGTTGCGGACGTACTATCGGTGTATGTTGTTGGGTCGGCGGGGTCGAATGTGGACACCGCATCTGGCGCATAAGTTACAGGCTCCCCAGGAGGCGTAGTGGTACTCGCTATTTGAATCGGCAACTCCCGTGAATCCAGGTTCACTGCTTGAAATAACTTTTGAGTTGCGCTGGGCTGACCAGCTGTGGACGGAATTTCAATAGCTCGCGTCGTGCTTAGTGCGGTTGACGATGTCTGGCCAGTTTCACGATTGACTGGGTACGCCTGCAAAAAGCTTCCACTATTATCAACAATGAAGCTATTACGGTCGAGTTTAAACGCGCCCGCACGCGTATAGCTCAAATCTTGCGAACCTGGCTCTGGTGCGGTCACAAAAAAGCCGTTGCCTTTAATGGCTAAGTCGAGAGCATTTTCAGTGAAGTCCAAAGTACCTTGAGAGAACTGCTGTGCAACCCGCGAAGTTTGTACACCGTCACCCACCTTGGTGCGGCTATTAGTGAATAATGACGATGCATACACGTCAGCAAATTCAGCACGCGAGCCTTTAAAGCCGGTGGTGTTTACGTTAGCAATGTTGTTTGAACTGGTGTCAAGGTCGCGTTGCGACGCAGCCAAGCCACTAAG